>CAJUQQ010000018.1 GCA_910588175.1 uncultured Oscillibacter sp. | reverse complement strand
TTCCGGGAGCTCATCGCCAAGCTGGAGGAGTCCGCCAAGGCGCTGGGCTGCTGAACCGGAAAAACGTATAACGTAAAAGAAGGACCCGAGACGCACGTCTTGGGTCCTTTTCAGAGTGTCAAAAGAACAGGGAAACCATCTGCGGCGGGAAGGAGGAGAGTTACGAGAGGAACCCAGGAAGGGTTCCTTTCGTTTTCAATCAGAAGTTTTTCAGACCTTTTTGAAGGTCTGAAAAACGTGCTCAGGCTGGCGAAAATACGTTTTCGACAGCCTGAGCAAGACCCGAGACACGCGTCTCGGGTCCTTTTCATGTCCGCCAAACGATGCGCCGCCGCTTCCAGATGGAGGGGGCAAACAGCAGCAGCATGGGGAAAATCTCCAGCCTCCCCACCAGCATGTCAAAGGACAGCAGCAGCTTGGACCACCAGGCGAACCCGGCGAAGTTCCCCATGGGTCCCACCACCTCCAGGCCCGGGCCGATGTTGTTAATACAGGCGGCCACGGCGGTAAAGGTGGTGACGATGTCAAACCCGTTCAGGCTCAGCAGCAGGAAGGAGGCGGTGAACACCAGCAGGTAGACGGTGATGAAGAGGTGTACGCTGCGGATGTGCTTGTCCGTCAGGGATTTTCCCTCAAACCGGGTGGTGGTGACGGCGTTGGGGTGAAGCATTTTCCGCATATCTCCCCAGGAGGTCTTGGTCAGAATCACGATCCGGGCCACCTTGATGCCGCCGCCGGTGGACCCGGCGCAGGCTCCGACAAACATCAGCACCACCAGAATGCCCTTGGAAAAGGTGGGCCAGAGGTTGAAATCCGCCGTGGCGTAGCCCGTGGTGGTGATGATGGAGGCCACCTGGAAGAAGGAGTACCGGAGGCTCTGGCCGAAGGACTCGTACATGTGGAGAATGTCCACGGCGATGGCCGTCACCGCCGCGCCGACAATGGCGATGTACGCCCACAGCTCCTCGGACCGGAACACGTCCCGGAAGCGGCGGACCAGAAGGAAGTAGTACAGGTTGAAGTTCACGCCGAAGAGGAGCATGAACACCCCGATGACCACGTCAAAGTAGGCGCTGTCATAGGCCCCGACGCTGAGGTTTTTATTGCTGAAGCCGCCGGTGCCCGCGGAGCCGAAGGCGTGGATGCAGGAATCGAAGAGGGGCATGCCCCCCAGGACCAGCAGGAGGATTTCCACCAGGGTCATAACCAGGTAGATGCCGTAGAGAATTTTCGCGGTGTCGCTCATGCGGCTCACCAGCTTCCCCACCGACGGCCCCGGCATCTCCGCCCGGAGAAGGTGCATTCCGTGTCCGTCGGTCATGGGCAGCACCGCCATGACGAAGACCAGCACTCCCATGCCGCCGATCCAGTGGGTGAAGCTCCGCCAGAAGAGAATTCCCTGGCTCAGGGGCTCTACCGCCGTGAGAATGGTGGCTCCGGTGGTGGTGAAGCCGGAGACCGTCTCAAAAAAGGCGTCGATAAAGCTGGGGATATACCCGGATATCACAAAAGGCAGGGCTCCGAAGGCGCTCATCAGCACCCAGGCCAGCGCCACCACCGCGAAGCCGTCCCGGGCGTAGAGGGAGGTCTGCCGGGGCTTTTTGCGGAAGGGCAGGCCCGCCAGCAGCAGAAGAAGGATGGGCCCCAAAAAGGGGAGGCCCGGCTCCCCGTAGAGAAGCGCCGTCAAAGCGGGCAGAAGCAGCAGCGCCGCCTCCGTCCAGAGAATTCGTCCGATGACGAAACCGATCATTTGGTAATTCAAAAGACGCTTCCCCCTTTACTCCCGGCAGATGTCGTGGATGTCCTGAAGGGAGGTGTCCGTGGTGACCACGATCACGTCGTCTCCCAGGCTGAGGCAGTCGTTGCCGGAGGGGATGATGATCTTCCCGTTCCGCTGGACGATGCCGGCGAGCAAAAGGCCGTTGCGGAGCTTCAGGTTTTTCAAGGGCACGCCGATGAAGGGCACGTCCGGCCCCACGCCGAATTCCAGGGCCTCCACCGCCCCGTCCACCAGCCGGTGGAGGGTCTTAATTTTGGCGCCCTCGGCGCTCTCCATGGCCCGGACGTACTGGACGATGAGCTCCGTGGTGGTGGACCGGGCGGAGATCACGCTGTCGATCATGCTCTCGGCGCTGACCAGGTCCACCAGGGACTTTCGGTTGATTTTCGCCACCACCTTGCAGTGGTTCCCCGACTCCTTGGAGGCGCACATGGACATTAAGATATTGGCCTCGTCGATGCCGGTGATGGCCACAAAGGCGTCCGTCTGGCCGATGCCCTCCTCGTGGAGGAGGTCCGTGTCCGTGCCGTCCCCCACGATGACCAGGGCCTTGGGCAGCTGCTCCCCCATTTGAATGCAGCGCTGCTCATCCCGGTCGATGATCTTCACGGACATGCCCATGTTCAAAAGCTCGCTGGTCAGGTAGTAACAGATCTTGCTGGCCCCCACGATCATGACGGTAGACGCCTTGGAGCGGAAGACCCCCAGGTGCCGGAAAAACTGGGCCAGCTGGTCCGGGGAGGAGGTGAGGTAAATCTTGTCCCCCGCCCGGAGAACAAAGTCGCCGGAGGGGATGATGGTCTCTCCCTTCCGGGCCACGGCGCAGATCAGCACCCGGACCCGGATATTCCGGTACAGGTCCGCCAAGGCCAGGCCGTCCAGGGCGGAGTCGGCGGGGAGGCGGTATTCCACCAGCTCCAGCCGTCCCTTGGAGAAGGATTCCACCTTCATGGCGGCGGGGAAGCGGAGGACCCGGGCGATTTCCCGGGCGGCGGCCCGCTCGGGATTGATGACCATGGAGAGGCCCAGTTCGTCCCGCATGAAGCGGAGCTGCTTTTCATATTCCGGGTTGCGGATGCGGGCGATGGTGTGGCTGACGCCCAGCTTTTTGGCCACCAGGCAGGAGAGGATGTTCAGCTCGTCGCTGGAGGTGGTGGCGATGAGGAGCTCCGCCTTTTCCACCTCCGCCTCCTTCTGTACGCTGTAGACCGCGCCGTTTCCGCAGACCCCCATGACATCGTAAATATTAATGATGCTGTCGATCAGCCGGGGGTCCTGGTCTATGACCGTGACATTGTGCCCGTCGGCGGAAAGCTGCTGGGTCAGGGCGGAGCCCACCTTACCCGCGCCAACGATGATGATTTTCATGTACGCCTCCTAAAAAAGACAGACCGGGGCGGAAGCCCCCGCTTGGATCATACGCTGATTATATAGGATTTTCACAAAAAAGGGAAGTGCCGATCCGTGAAAATTTTCCTTGACAACCGGGACCTCCCTGTGTAAAATAAGTTCAATTATTTTAATTAAATTTTTTTAGTTAAAATAATTGATATTTCGACAAGCAAGGAGAATTGCGATATGGAATTCGAGAAAGTGCGCGACGTAATCGTGGAGACCCTGGGCTGCGAGGCGGAGCAGGTGACCATGGAGGCTTCCCTGTCCGACGATCTGGGGGCGGATTCCCTGGCGGCGGTGGAGCTGGTCATGGCCCTGGAAGAGGCCAGCGGCATCACCATTGACGACGCCGACGTGGAGACCCTGAAAACCGTGGGCGACATCGTAAAGTATCTGGAGGCCCACAAGGCGTAAAGCCGGACCCTACATTTCCGTGAAGCGCCGTCCCGCTGCCGGCAGCGGGGCGGCGGCTTGGAAAGGAACGAGTATGACCAACCAGGAATTGTATGATTTCATAGCCCGCTTTGACGCCAGCGGCCTGCGGAAGCTGAAGCTGTCACAGGGGGACTTTCAAATAGAATTGGAGAAGGCGGCCCCTGCGGCGGCTGTTCCCGTTCTGGCACCCGCCGCTCCGGCGGCGCCCAAGGCGGAGGAGGCTCCGGCTGTCACCGCCCCGCTGGTGGGCACCTTTTACGCCGCGCCCTCCCCGGAGCAGCCGCCCTTTGTCACGGAGGGTGACCGGGTGAAGAAGGGGCAGACCGTCTGCCTCATCGAGGCCATGAAGACCATGATCGAAGTCCCCGCCCCCTGCGACTGTGTGATTGAAACGGTGCTGAAGGCCAACGGGGAGCTGGCGGCC
This sequence comes from uncultured Oscillibacter sp., assembly GCA_910588175.1. Lineage (GTDB taxonomy): Bacteria > Bacillota > Clostridia > Oscillospirales > Oscillospiraceae > Oscillibacter. Next base: position 32,728 of record CAJUQQ010000018.1, on the reverse strand, counting down.
TTCGGCGAGGCGCTGATGCGCTATAAGCCATGCTGAGGCGGGTGCTCATCGCCAACCGGGGGGAGATTGCCCTTCGGGTTCTCCGGGCCTGCCGGGAGCTGGGGATTGAGACGGTGGCCGCCTACTCCGAGGCGGACGCGGAGGCCCTCCACGTCCAGCTGGCCACGGAGTCCGTGTGCATCGGCCCCGCCAAGGCGGCGGACAGCTACCTGAATCAGAACGCCCTGCTGACGGCGGCCCTGGCCACGGGCTGCGACGGGGTCCACCCCGGCTACGGCTTTTTGTCCGAGAACGCGGACTTTTCCGACGCCTGCGCCCAGGCGGGACTGACCTTCATCGGCCCCTCCGGGGACGCCATCCGGAAGGCGGGCTCCAAATCCGCCGCCCGGGATTTGATGAAGGCGGCGGGGGTCCCGGTGACCCCTGGCTCCGACGGGCCCGTCTCCTCGGTGGAGGAGGCTCTGACGGCGGCGGAAGCCGTGGGCTGGCCGGTGCTGCTGAAAGCCTCCGCCGGAGGCGGAGGCCGGGGCATCCGCCGCTGTGACGGCCCGGCGGCCCTGCCCTCCGCCTACGCCGAGGCCAAGGCGGAGGCCGCCGCCTGCTTTGGAAACGACGAGATGTACCTGGAGAAGCTGGTGCTGAATCCCCGGCATGTGGAGGTTCAGATTTTGGCGGACCGTCAGGGGCATGCCATCCATCTGGGGGACCGGGACTGCTCCGTCCAGCGGCGGAACCAAAAGCTGGTGGAGGAGGCCCCTGCCCCCGGCCTGAGCCCGGAGCTGAGAAAGGCCATGGGAGAAGCCGCCGTCCGGGCGGCGGAGGCCGTGGGCTATGAAGGCGCCGGGACCGTGGAATTCCTGGTGGACGGGGAGAACTTCTACTTTATGGAGATGAACACCCGCATCCAGGTGGAGCACGGGGTCACGGAGCTGGTGACCGGCGTGGATTTGGTGCGACAGCAGCTACGGATTGCCTCCGGCCTGCCGCTGGACATCCGTCAGGAGGAGGTCCAGGTCCGGGGCTGCGCCATTGAGTGCCGGGTCAACGCCGAGGACCCTCACGGGGACTTCCGGCCCTGCCCCGGCAAGGTGGAGTTTCTCCACTTCCCCGGCGGCGCGGGGGTCCGGGTGGACTCCTGTCTGTACAACGGCTGCACCATGTCCCCTTATTACGATTCCCTGGCCGCCAAGGTGCTGGCCCACGGGGCCACCCGGCTGGAGGCCATCCGCAAGCTCCGCCGCTGTCTGGAGGAATTTACCCTGGAGGGCTTCCCCACCAACGCGGAGCTGTCCTATGAGATTTTGTTCCACCCCGTTTTTGTCCGGGGCCGGTGTACCACGGGCTTCCTGGACGCCCATTTGCCGGAGCTGCTGGACTTCAGCCGCCGGGTGGAGGAGAAGGAGGCTGAGGCATGAGCGGGATTTTTGCCAAGCGCCGGGCCCGGCTTCTGGCCATGAAAGCCATCCGGGACAACTACGTCCCCGGGGACCAGCTGGTGACCTGTCCCAAGTGCGGCGGGGAGAGCCAGCGGAAGGATGTGGCGGGGAATCTCTCCGTCTGCCCGCTCTGCGGGTATCACTTCCCCATCGGGGCCTACTACCGTCTCAGCACCATTCTGGACCCCGGCAGCTTCCGGGAACTGAACGGGAAGCTTTCCGCCGCCGATCCCCTGTCCTTTCCCGGCTATGGGGAGAAGCAGCGGGCGGCCCAGCGGAAAACCGGCCTCACCGAGGCCGCTGTCACCGCCATGGGAAGCGTCGGCGGGCGGAAATGTGTGGCGGGCGTACTGGACAGCCGCTTTTTGATGGGCAGCATGAGCGCCGCCGTGGGGGAGAAAATCACCCTGGCCATTGAGTATGCGGCGAAGAATAAGCTGCCCCTGATTCTCTTCTCCGCCAGCGGCGGGGCCCGGATGCAGGAGGGCATTTTGTCCCTGATGCAGATGGCGAAGACCTCCGCCGCCCTGGCCCGGTTTTCGGAGAAGGGACTGCTGTACATCTCTGTGTTGACGGACCCCACCACCGGCGGAGTCACCGCCAGCTTCGCCTCCCTGGGGGACATCATCCTGGCGGAACCGGGGGCCTTGATCGGCTTTGCCGGGCCCCGGGTGATTCAGCAGACCATCGGGGAGACTCTGCCGGAGGGCTTCCAGAGGGCGGAGTACCAGGAGGAGCACGGCTTTGTGGACGCGGTGGTCCCCCGGGGAGAGCTCCGGGAGACCCTGGGCCGCCTCCTCCGGCTCCACGAGAAAGGAGGCCGCTCATGAGCAGGCTCACCGCCGCGGAGCGGGTAGGCATTGCCCGGCATCCTCAGCGGCCCAATATCACCGATTATATCCAGGCCCTTTTTACGGACTTCTTCGAGCAGAAGGGGGACCGCCTCTGCCGGGAGGACCCGGCCGTCCTGGGCGGAATTGCCCTCTATCACGGGCGGCCCGTCACCGTCATCGGCACCCGGAAGGGGAAGACGGCGGAGGAGAGCCTCCGCTGCAACTTCGGCATGCCGGGGCCCGAGGGCTACCGGAAGGCCCTGCGCCTGATGAAGCAGGCGGAGAAGTTCCGGCGGCCTGTTTTTACATTTATCGACACCTCCGGAGCCTACCCCGGCCTGGAGGCCGAGGCCCGGGGGCAGGGGGAGGCCATCGCCCGAAATCTGATGGAGATGAGCCGCCTTACGGTGCCGGTCATCGCCGTGATTACCGGCGAGGGCAACAGCGGCGGGGCCCTGGCCCTGGCGGTGGCCGACCGGGTGCTGATGCTGGAAAACGCCGTCTACGCCATTCTCTCCCCGGAGGGCTTCGCCTCCATCCTCTGGCGGGACGCCGGGCGGCACGCGGAGGCCTGTGACCTGATGAAGCTCACCGCCCCGGATCTGCTGGCCCTGGGGGTGGCGGACGACATCATTCCCGAGCCCGAGGGCGGGGCCCACCTGTCCCCGGAGTGGACTTTCCGGGAGCTGGACCGGGCCCTGAGCCGCCATCTGGCGGCACTGCTGAAGGAGAGCGGGCCCGGCCTGGTTTCCAGCCGCTATCAGAAATTTAGAAAAATGGGCGGGCCCCCCAAGGAGGAGTCATGAACGGAATCAAAATTCGGGGGACGGGCCGGGGCGTGCCCGGAAAGCTGGTGACCAACCGGGATTTGGAGAAAGTCGTGGAGACCAACGACGAGTGGATCGCCAGCCGGACGGGCATTCGGACCCGGCATCACTGCGCCGGAGAGGAGACCTTCTCCGTTATCACCGCCGAGGCGGCCCGCCGGGCCCTGGCGGACGCCGGGGTTACGCCGGATCAGATCGGCGCGTGCATCGTGGCCACGGTGACGCCGGAGACCATGGTCCCCTCCGCTGCCTGTACCCTCCAGCGGGCCCTGGGCCTTCCGGAGGACATCCCTTGCTTTGACCTGGGGGCGGCCTGCACCGGCTTTCTGTTTGCCCTCCACACCATGGAATGCCTGCTGAACGCCTCCCCCCGGAAATTCGGACTGGTGGTGGGGGCGGAGAATCTGAGCCGCTGCATCGACTGGTCCGACCGGGGGACCTGCATCCTCTTCGGGGATGGAGCCGGGGCCGCCGTGGTGGAGTGCCGGGAGGGCTGGCCCTCCGTCTCCGCCGTCATGGGCTGTCATGGCAGTGATGAGCTGCTGCGCCTCCCCGGCCCGGGGGCGGGGGAACCCGGCCTGATTTCCATGGAGGGCACCAAGGTTTTCAAATTCGCCGTGGAGGCGGTGCCCTGGTGCGTGGATCAGGTGTTGAAAAAAACGGGCCGGACCGTGGAGGACGTGGACTTTTTCGTCTTCCACCAGGCCAACGCCCGGATCATCGACCTGGCGGTGCGGAAGTACCGCATTCCGCCGGAGAAGTATTACAAAAACATCGCCGAATACGGCAACACCTCCGCAGCCAGCATCCCCCTGGTTTTAAGCGAACTGCGGGAGCAGGGAAAGATCGGACCCGGCAGCCGTCTGCTGGCCGTGGGCTTCGGCGGCGGCCTAACCTGGGGCGGATGCCTGATTGAGTTCGCGTGATGGGAGGACAAACACTGTGAAGAAACTGAATGAAATCCTGGGGACTGAGTTTCCCATTATCCAGGGCGGCATGGCCAACGTGGCCACCGGCGAGTTCGCCGCCGCCTGCTCCAACGCCGGGGCCCTGGGCATGATTGCCACCGGGGCCTGGGACGCGGACCGGGTGCGGAGCGAAATTCGCCGGGCCCGGGAGCTGACCGATAAGCCCTTTGGCGTGAACCTGATGCTGATGAACCCCTGCGCCGCCGACATCGCCCAGGTGATTCTGGACGAGAAGGTACGGGTAGTCACCACCGGCGCGGGAAATCCGGGGCAGTACATCCCCGCCTGGAAGGAAGCGGGAATCAAGGTCATTCCCGTGGTGGCGGCGGCGGTGCTGGCCAAGCGCCTCAGCCGCTATGGCGTGGACGCCTTCGTGGCCGAGGGCATGGAGTCCGGCGGCCATGTGGGGGAGATGACCACCATGGCCCTGGTGCCCCAGGTTATCGACGCGGTGGACGTGCCCGTCATCGCCGCCGGAGGCATTGCCGACGGGCGGCAGATGGCGGCAGCCCTGGCCCTGGGGGCCGCTGGCGTACAGGTGGGCACCTGCCTGCTGGCCAGCCCCGAGTGCCCCATCCATGAGAACTACAAACAGGCCGTTTTGAAGGCCAAGGACAGCGATACCACCGTCACGGGCCGCTCCATCGGCGGGCCGGTGCGGGTGCTGAAAAACAAGATGGCCCGGGAGTATCTGGCCCTGGAAAAGCGGAACGCCACCCTGGAGGAGCTGGAAACCGTCACCATTGGCGGTCTCCGCCGGGCGGTATTGGAGGGCGACGTGGACCGGGGCAGCGTCATGATGGGCCAGGTGGCCGGCATGGTTCATGAGATCCGGCCCCTGCGCCAGATTTTTGAGGAGCTGTACAACGGCGGAAAGGCCGTTTTGGAACAGGTGAACCAGGAATGGCGGTGACAATTCGGGGGAAGACCCTCCCGCTCCCCATCGTCCAGGGCGGTATGGGCATCGGCGTCAGCCTGGAAAAGCTGGCGGGAGCCGTGGCCGCGGGCGGAGGCATGGGAACCCTCTCCGCCGCTTTCTGCGGCTTCCGGGAGCTGGACTTCCAGACGAATTCCCGGGAGGCCAACCTCCGGGCCCTGACCCGCCAGATTGGCAGAGCCAAGGAAATCGCCAAGGGCGCGGGCCTGGTGGCCGTGAACGTCATGGTGGCCGCCGCTCAGTACGCCGACAGCGTCCGCACCGCTCTTCGGGCAGGGGTGGACGCGGTGGTCTGCGGCGCGGGCCTTCCCAAGGACCTGCCCGCCCTGGCGGCGGAGGCGGAGAACGACGGCGCGGCCCTGGCCCCGGTGGTCAGCGGAGGCCGCTCCGCCGCCTTGATCTGCAAGCTGTGGGACCGGCGCTATGGCCGGGTCCCGGACTTCGTGGTGCTGGAGGGTCCCCTGGCCGGGGGACACCTGGGCTTTTCACCCGAAGAGGCCCGGGAGGCCCAGGCGGGACGGCCCCGTCCCCTGTCCGCCCTGCTGGCGGAGGTGCTGGAAGTGCTGGCCCCCTTCCGGGAGAAATACGGGCGGGACATCCCGGTCTTTGTGGCCGGGGGCGTGAAGAACGGGGCGGAGCTGCGCCGCTACATGGGCCAGGGCGCGGCGGGGGCTCAGTTTGCCACCCGCTTCATCGCCACGGAGGAGTGCGACGCCGCCCCCGCCTATAAACAGGCTCTACTGAACGCGGAGCCGGAGGACGTCACCATCGTCCAAAGCCCCGTGGGCATGCCGGGCCGGGCCCTGCGAAGCCCGCTGATCGAGCGGGTGGAAGCGGGAACACAGCCGAAGATCACCCATTGTGACCGCTGTCTCGCCGCCTGTGACTGCCGGACGGCCCCCTACTGCATTTCCAAGGCGCTGATTGCCGCCGTGGAAGGGGACTGGGAAAACGGCCTCTTCTTCTGCGGGGCCAACGCCGGAGAGGTCCGCGCGCTTTCCACGGTGAAGGAGCAGATGGACCAGATCATGAACGAATGGAGGACCGCGCCATGAAGCTCGGTTTCTTATACGCCGGACAGGGCAGCCAGCACCCCGGCATGGGAGCGGATTTGTACGAGGCGTACCCCGCGTTCCGCCAGGTGATGGACGCCGCTCAGGCGGAGGTGGATTTCGATTTGAAGCGGACCTGCTTTGAGGACCCGGAGGGCGTCCTGAATCAGACCCGCTATACCCAGCCCTGCATGGTGGCCTTTGCCGCCGGGCTGACGGCGGTGCTGCGGGAAAAGGGGATTGTCCCCTCTGCGGCGGCGGGCCTTTCCCTGGGAGAGTATTCCTCCCTCCACGCCGCCGGAGTATTTGACGCGCGGACGGCGGTGCGCCTTGTGGCCTTCCGGGGGAAGGCCATGGAGGAGGCTGCCAAAGGTCACGACAGCGCCATGATGGCCGTCCTGGGCCTGGAGCGGGAGCCCCTCCAGGCCGCCTGTGAGGCGGCGGCGGACCTGGGAGTCGTAGTGATCGCCAACTACAACTGCCCCGGCCAGCTGGTTATCGGCGGGGACAAGACGGCGGTGGAACAGGCCGCCGCCCTGGCAAAGGAGAAGGGCGCGAAGCGCTGCATGCCCCTGAAGGTCAGCGGCCCCTTCCACACGCCCTTGATGAAGCCCGCCGGGGAGGCGCTGGAGCGGTATTTCCAGGGGATTTCCTTTGTCGCGCCGGACATCCCCGTCCTGTTCAACTGCCTGGGCCGGGAGAAGGAGGCGGAGGATTCCATCCCCGCCCTGCTGGTCCGGCAGGTCCAAAGCAGCGTCTTTATGGAGGACTCCGTCCGCCGCATGGCGGAGCTGGGCCTGGACGCCCTGGTGGAAATCGGCCCGGGCAAGGCCCTCAGCGGTTTTGTGAAGAAGACGGTTCCCGGCTTCCCGGTTCACGCGGTGGAGACCGTGGCGGACGTGGAGGCCCTGGAACGGCTGGTAAAGGAGAACGGATGATGAAGTTTGAGGGAAAGACCGCCCTGGTCACCGGCGGAAGCCGGGGGATCGGCCGGGCAATCTGCCTGGAGCTGGCGGAAGGCGGGGCCAACGTGGTCCTCTGCTACGCCGGAAACGAGGCGGCGGCCCAGGAGACTGTCCAGGCGGTGGAGGCTCTGGGAGCCAAGGCCCTGGCGGTTCACTGCGACGTTTCGGACGCCGCCGGAGTGGACGGATTGGTCAAAGCCGCCGTGGAGACCTTCGGCCGGATTGACATTCTGGTAAACAACGCCGGGATTACCCGGGACAACCTGCTGATGCGCATGAGCGAGGCGGACTTTGACCAGGTGGTCGCCGCCAACTTGAAGGGAGCCTTCCTCTGCATGAAGGCCGTCTCCAAGCTGATGCTGAAGCAGCGCTATGGCCGCATCGTGAATTTGAGCTCCGTGGTGGCCCTTCGGGGCAACGCAGGGCAGGTGAACTACGCCGCCAGCAAGGCGGGAATCATCGGCATGACCAAGTCCCTGGCCAAGGAGCTGGCTTCCCGGGGGGTGACGGTGAACGCCGTGGCCCCGGGCTTTATCGAGACGGACATGACCGCCGCCCTGCCCGAGGCCGCCCGGACCGCCGCCCAGGGGAGCATTCCCATGAACCGCCTGGGTGGGCCGGAGGACGTGGCGAAGGCCGCGGCGTTCCTGGCCGGCGACGGCGCCGCCTATATCACCGGCCAGGTGTTGGCGGTGGACGGCGGCATGTCGATGTAAGAGGAGGTTTGACTTATGGAACGACGGAGAGTCGTCATTACCGGCCTGGGGGCCGTCACGCCCCTGGGCCTTACCGCCGGGGAGAGCTGGCGGGCCGTCCGGGAGGGCGTTTGCGGCGTGGGGCCCATCACCGCCTATGATCCCGCCGGGATGAAGGTGCAGCTTGCCGCCGAGGTCAAGGGCTTCGACCCCGGCACCCTCTTCGGAAAGCCCGAGGCCAAGCGGATGGGCCGGTTTACGCAGTTTGCCCTGGCCGCCGCCCGGGAGGCCCTGGCGGACAGCGGCTTCCAGGTGGAAAACGCCGATCCCAAACGCTGCGGCGTCATTGTCTCCAGCGGCATCGGCGGCATCGGCATCACGGAGGAAGAGCACGACCGGGGTCTGGCCAAGGGCTGGGACCGGGTGTCCCCCTTCTTCATCCCCACAGGCATCTGCAACATGGGCGCCGGACGGGTGGCCATCGACGCGGGCTTCCGGGGGCTTTGCAGCTGCCCCGTCACCGCCTGCGCCGGAGGCACCAACGCCGTGGGCGACGCCTTTCACTATATCCGGGACGGCTACGCCGAGGCCATGCTCTGCGGCGGAAGCGAGGCGGCGCTGACGCCTCTGGCCGTGGGAGGCTTCACCTCCATGAAGGCCCTCTCCCAGGAGACGGACCCCAGCCGGGCCTCCATTCCCTTTGACGCGGAGCGGGGAGGCTTTGTCATGGGCGAGGGCGCGGGCATTCTCCTGTTGGAGGAGCTGGACCACGCCTTGGCCCGGGGCGCGAAAATCTACGCGGAAATCGTCGGGTATGGGGCCACCTGCGACGCCTACCACATGACCGCTCCCCGGCCCGACGGCAGCGGCGGCGCGGAGGCCATGGCCATGGCTCTGGCCGACGGCGGCGCGGGACCGGAGGAGGTGGACTATATCAATGCCCACGGAACGTCTACCCACCTGAACGACGCGGGGGAAACCGCCGCCATCAAGACGGTTTTCGGGGATCATGCCTACAAGCTGGCCGTCAGCTCCACCAAGTCCATGACCGGCCACATGCTGGGCGCGGCGGGAGCTGTGGAGGCCATCTTCACCGCTCTGGCGCTGCGAGACGGCTTTATTCCGGCAACGATCAACTACCGGAACCCGGACCCGGCGTGCGATCTGGACGTAGTCCCCAATCAGGGACGGGAAGCGGCCATCCGCTGCGCGCTGTCCAACTCGTTAGGCTTCGGCGGCCATAACGGCAGCCTGCTGTTCCGGAAATGGGAGGCGTGAGAAATGGGTATGCAGTATGATTCCAACCAGATCGCGGAGATCCTGCCGCACCGCTATCCCTTTGCCCTGGTGGACAAGATTGTGGACGGCGAGCCGGGCCAGTGGGCCAAGGGCGTGAAGTGCGTCACGGTCAACGAGCCCTTCTTCCAGGGTCATTTTCCCCAGAAGCACGTGATGCCCGGCGTGCTCCTCATCGAGGCCCTGGCCCAGGTGGGCGGCGTGGCGGTGCTGGCCCTGCCGGAAAACAAAGGGAAGCTGGCCTTCCTGGGCCGGGTGAAGGACGCCCGGTTCAAGCGCCAGGTGGTTCCCGGGGACGTGGTGGAGCTGGAGTGCCGCCTGACCCGGCAGAAGGGGCCCATCGGCGTGGGAGAATGTACCGCGAGGGTGGACGGCGAGATCGCCGTTATGGCGGAGCTGACCTTTGCCATTGGATAAGGTTTGTAAAGCACCGGTTGCCTTTTTCCGCTGTTTTGGCTATAATGAGAGCGGCAGCATAACTGCGGGAGGTGGAAGGACGATGCTGGAGCAGGCTTTCAACAGCGTGTATTCAAAATTCAAGCTGCACTTTTACCAGGAGATTTTCCGGAGGTTCCAGGACCGGGAAGCCAGCCTGACCACGGTGGAGACCTTCTGTATGGAGTCCATCCAGGCCCTTGGCAGTCCCACGATCAATGAGTTCGCCGGTTTTATGCGCATCTCTCCGCCCAACGCCGCCTACAAGGTGAACAGCCTGGTGAAGAAGGGTTATATCCGCAAGGTCCAGTCCGCCAGCGACCGCCGGGAGTACCACCTGGAGGTCACCCAAAAGTATATTGACTATTATAATATGTCCCGCCGCTATATTGAGACGGTGATGGGCCGGGTCACCGCCCGCTTTACCCCGGAGGAGTGCGGGAAGCTGGAGGAGATGCTCCGGATTGTCAGCCGGGAACTGATGCCGGAGGTGGGTCTTCCGCCGGGGCGGGAAGAGGAAATGTAAAAAACAGACGGCAGGCCAGCGGCCTGCCGTCTGTTTTAGAAAGAGGAGAAGCTTACTTGCGGTTTTCCTTCTGGTTCTGGCGCTGCTCCTTCTGGTTGTTCTGCTGGTTCTGTTCGCGTTCGTTCTGATTGTTGCGGTTCTCCATGAGGGATACCTCCTTTCCACTCTCGTGAGTACAGGGATATTCTTGCCAGGCAGCTTGAAAATTATTCAAAAAAACAAAAAATCTTTGTTGACAACAGGACGGGGGACTGGTATACTAAATTGACAAAACAAAGAAGGCTGACTGCATCCGCCTCACCTCCAGCATGTTCGCGAAGAGGTTCAGAACGATTTTTCCGAGCTGCCGGACAAAGGCGGTTCGTTGTCGCGCGGATGCCTTGCGGTATCCGCGTTTTGTGATTTTTAGGATGGAGGTGCTTTGACCATTAGTAAACAAGTGCATGAACTGAATGAGAGTATCGGCGACAAGGAGATCCGTCTGATTGGTCCTGCGGGCGAGCAGCTTGGCATTATGGCCCCCGCACAGGCTCTACGTATCGCCGAGGAACAAAATCTGGACTTGGTCAAGATCTCGCCCCAGGCCAAACCCCCGGTCTGCAAGCTGATGAACTATGGGAAGTTCCGGTTTGAGCAGAGCAAGCGGGAAAAAGAGGCCAAAAAGAACCAGCATGTGGTGGAGATCAAGGAGATTCGGATGTCTCCGGGCATTGATATCGGGGATTTCAACACGAAGCTCCGGAATGCCCAAAAGTTCATCGCCGACGGCAATCGGGTCAAGGTCTCTGTTCGTTTCCGCGGCCGCGAGATGGCGCATACCGACATTGGGCGGGAACTGCTGACCCGCTTCGCCGGACAGTGCGCCGAGATTGCCAATCTGGACCGGCCCGCCAAGCTGGAGGGACGGATGATGTCCATTTTCCTCTCGCCCAAGGCCGGCAAGTAAGAACCTGCGCACCTAACCGATGAACGCCGTCCGGACGTTTTTTCCCGCCATACCGCCCTCCCCTGCGGTCCGTCAGGATTCCCGCGGAAGGGCGCTCTGTCTGCCGGAAAACATTCCCGTCCATCCGGCGTTCCCGCTTATGGATACAGGTTCTAAAACATCGCTAGTTTAAAAATACGGAAGGAGTCAATCATTATGCCGAAGCTGAAAACCCACAGCGGCGCCAAAAAGCGGTTTAATCTCACCAAGACCGGTAAGGTCAAGCGCGCCAAAGCGTTTAAAAGCCACATCCTGACCAAGAAGGACACCAAGCGGACCCGCCGCCTTCGTTCCGGCGGCTATGCCGACGCCACCAATGTGGACGCCATCCGCAAGATGATCCCTTACAAATAAGAAAAGGAGGCTTTTGAAACATGGCTAGAGTCAAAGGCGCGATGATGACGCGCAAGAGAAGAAATAAGATTATGAAGCTGGCGAAGGGCTATTGGGGCTCTAAGTCCAAGCACTTCCGCGTGGCCAACCAGGCTGTCATGAAGTCCCTGAGCTACGCCTATACCGGCCGCAAGCTGAAAAAGCGCGACTTCCGCTCCCTGTGGATCACCCGGATTTCCGCCGCCTGCAAGCTCAACGGGATGAACTATTCCACCTTTATGCACGGTCTGAAAACCGCCGGTGTGGAAATCAACCGCAAGATGCTGGCCGAGCTGGCCGTCAGCGACGCCGCCGCCTTCACCCAGCTCACCGAAATCGCCAAGAAGGCGTAACCGGATTTTGAGAGACGATAAAAGGACTTCGGAAGGGATTCCGAAGTCCTTTTTTGTGCGGATAGTTCGGGCGCGCGTCTATCTTCGTTGCGGCATCCCACGCCGGTTTGGCAAGCCCGGCAAGCGGGCGTTTTTACGTTCCGGCCCGGCAGAAGTAGGGCCCGCAGGCCGCCTCGTGGGTGTAGACGTAAGTCCAGGTGAAGTCCTTGTCCACCAGGTAAACGTCGCGGAGGTCCTGGAAAAAGTCCTCCGCCAGGGGCAGCTCCACCGGCTTCACGTAGGGCAGGTCGTTCCACTTTCCCTCATAGAAGAGATAGACCTTCCCGGCGGGCAGGGCCGCCAGAGCGTCCCGGGCGACTCCGCCCTCCAGGCAGGGGACCAGCTTCCAGGAGAAGATGTGCCAGAGGTAATTTCCCTCCGCCAGCACGTATTTGCCCAGATCCGCTTCCGAAACGTCCCTGGCGAAGGCATCCATCCACTGGTTTTTCACCGCCCGGAAGGTGGTGGGGAAGGGCACGTCCCACTCCGTCATGGTGCCCACACAGCGGTTGATGGGCTGGCCCAGTCCATAAAACTTGGCCTCATAGTCCGTCATGACTCCCACGGGGCCGTTCTCGTGGAGATTCCGCGTGATCTCCGACAGCTGGAAGCCGAACTGGGGTAGTTCCTCCACGGAGAACTCAAAGAGGGGCTGGTTGTCCGTCTTAAAGTGAATCTGCCCCCCCATTGTTAGGACCTGACGGTAGAGCTTCAAAAAGTTTCCATGGGTCAGCCGCCGCTTGGCGTGCCGGCCGCTGGGCCAGGGATCGCAGAAGTTGATGTATATACGGTCCACCTCGCCGGGGGCAAAGAAATAGGGGAGTTGGTCCGCGTTGGCGCTGATGAACCAGACGTTGTTCAGACCCGCACTGACACAACGCTCCATTGCCACCACCATGGCGTCGGGCACCATTTCCACAGCCAGAAACAATACGTCCGGCTCCGCGGCGGCAGTCCCGGCGGTAAAGCGGCCCTTGCCGCAGCCCAGTTCCAGATGGAGCTCCCGGGCCTGGGGCATCAGCTCCCGCCAATGGCCGGGGCGGTCGTAGGGATTCCGGATCAGACGGTCCCCGCAGCGCTCCATACGGGGAATCAGGTTTTTCTTTTTCCGCATTCGCATAGGGCGGCGTCCTCCTGAACAGTCACTCCCGCCGGTCCTGCCGGAAAATCCCGGCGGCCTGTCTGCGGGGCCTCGCTCTGATTTACGATTGGCATTGTTGGAGTATACCACACTTTGACGCTCATAGCAAGGATATCCCAGGAAAAAGCGGAAAACACCGGCGGCCTCAGACCCCGGCGGGAAACCGCTTATTCATCAGGCAGAGTGCGCCGGGGAGCCGCGTCCGGAACCTGGGCCCCTATGGGCCATGGTTCATAGACCCGTGCCGCAGGCAGCGCCCACAGCCGTATCCATCAAAAGGCCACCGGTCTTCTTGGTTTCCATGCGCGGGTTTCCCTCTTTGTATCCTGGAGAACGCAATCATATTCCAGTGATATGTTCAGAAGGGCCCGAAAAAAGGCGGCCGTCCCCAAGGGATGTCCGCCGGAAGGGCAATTTATGCCTGTCAGATATACATCCTGGTCCAGGGCGGCCTCCGCCGCGGGCAGGTCCCGGGCCAGAAGGGCCTCGATGATAGCCTCATGACGGCCGAGGTCGGATTCCCTGCGGATGGCCGCGAAGCAGACTTTCCCCAGCAGGTCTTTAAGCACGGCAGGCAGATAAGGGTTGCCGGAAAGCTCCGCCAGCCGCATGTGGAAGAGGTTGTGGTTGGTTTCGGCGAGGTCCGCGCCGCTGGTCTGGGTAAACTGGCGCAGGGAACAAATCTCGCCGTCGGTGGCGTTTTGAATGACGAGCTGGAGGCTCAGACGCTCCAGGTGGCGGCGAATCTGCTGCATGTAATTGACCTCTTTGGTGGAAAAGACGTTGACCATGTAACCCTTGCGGGGATAGCTGATCAAATAGCCCTGGCCGCACAGCAGGTGGAGGGCGTCCCGAACAGGGGCCCGGCTGACGCCGAAGTCCGAGGCCAGCTGCCCCTCGTTGAGAAACGACCTGGGGCCGTAGACTCCCTGATCAATGCGCTCCCGGATGGTGTTGTAAATCTGAGTAGAAAGCCTCCTCTCCATAGCGCCCTCCTGTCAACAGTTTCCACCCTCTGCGGTTTGGGAACGCATGCCCGGTCCCGCCGGCGGGCAAAGGGGCGGACAGCCGGCGGAAGGGAACGATCATATCAGGTTTATTATAGCATGTGGGACTGGGAAATGCAACAGGACGGGCTCTGAATTTCCAGAATCCGGAAAAATCTCGGGGCAGATCACGCCTGCGCCCCTTAAAACAGCTCGAATGGGGCAAGGGTCTTCCGGACCGGCGGTGAAAATTCGGGCAGGCCTCCCAAAGGAAGGAATTGAAAAGCTGTACCAAGGAACGGCAGTGCGCCCATTGGTACAGCTTTTCAGAGTGACCGGTCAGGCCCGCTTGGCCCGGTTGACGGCCGCCAGGATGGCCCGAAGAGGAGCCAGGTTGATGTTGTGGCTGAGGCCTACGCCCCAGAACTGCTTTCCGGTGCGTTTATCCTGAAGCAGAATATAGGCCACGCCCTGGGAGTCGGAGCCGTCGGTGATGGCGTGGGAAGTGTAGTCCAGGAAGGAGAAGCGGTCGATTTTTTCCCCCTTGATGGCGTTGAAGAAGGCGTCGATGGGGCCGTTGCCCTCGCCGGAGACCTGGAAGACGGTGTCCGTGTGGCGGAGGGTCCCTTGGAAGGCCACGTGGGAGTGGCCCGCTTCATCCACGGTCTCCTTGAAGGCGTGCTTGAGGAGCTGGTAAGGCTGCTTGGCCTCGATATACTCCTGGTGGAAGAGCTCGTTGATCCGCTCCGGGGCGATTTCCTTGCCCACCTTGTCCGTCTCCACCTGGACGATGTGGCCGAATTCCGGCTGCATGGACTTGGGCAGGTCAAAGCCGAAATCGTGTTCCATGATATAGGCCGCGCCGCCCTTGCCGGACTGGGAGTTGATGCGGATGATGGGCTCGTACTCCCGGCCCACGTCGGCGGGGTCGATGGGGAGATAGGGAATTTCCCAATACTCGGTGCCGGAGGTCTTCATATATTGGACGCCCTTGTTGATGGCGTCCTGGTGGCTGCCGGAGAAGGCGGTGAAGACCAGCTTGCCCACGTACGGCTGCCGGTCGCCCACGGGCATTTTGGTGCAGCGCTCGAACATCTCCTTGATCTTGTTGATGTTGGAGAAGTCCAGCTCCGGGTCCACGCCCTGGGTGTACATGTTCATGGCCAGAGTCACCATGTCCACGTTTCCGGTGCGTTCGCCGTTGCCGAAGAGGGTGGCCTCTACCCGGTCCGCCCCCGCCAGAAGGCCCATCTCCGTGGTGGCCACGCCGCAGCCCCGGTCGTTGTGGGGATGGAGGGAGATGATGGCGCTGTCCCGGCCGGGAATCTTCCGGATGAAATACTCCAGCATGTCGGCAAACTGGTTGGGCATGCAGTTTTCCACGGTGGTGGGGAGGTTCAGAATGACCTTGTTTTCCGGCGTGGCGTGGAGGTGCTCCAGCACGGCCTGGCAGATGTCCACGGCGTAGTCCATCTCCGTGCCCATGAAGGATTCGGGGGAATACTCAAAGCGGAGGTTCATGCCCGCCTCAATCATAGGCTGGGACATCTCGTAGATAAGGTCGGCGGCGTCGGTGGCGATTTTGGTGATACCCTCGCAGTCCATGTGGAAGACCACCTTCCGCTGGAGGGTGGAGGTGGAGTTGTAGAAGTGAAGAATGACGTTCTTGGCGCCCTGGATAGCCTCGAAGGTCTTTTTGATGAGGTGCTCCCGGGCCTGTACCAGCACTTGGATGGTAACGTCGTCGGGAATGTGGCCCCCCTCAATGAGCTCCCGGCAGATTTCATACTCCGTCTCGCTGGCGGAGGGGAAGCCGATTTCAATTTCCTTCACGCCGATATCCACCAGCGTGTGGAAATACTCCAGCTTTTCCGCCAGGTTCATGGGGTCGATCAAGGCCTGGTTGCCGTCCCGCAGGTCCACGGAGCACCAGACCGGGGCCTTGGTAATGACCTTGTTGGGCCAGGTGCGGCCCTGGATGGGCTGGGGCTGGAAGGGAATGTACTTTTCAAATCCGGGTTTCATAACAGTGTCCTCCTTACGAAATGTGGCGTTGGATGTGTCAGGGGACAGAAAAACGCCCCCGACTCCTTCGAGTCAGGGGCGTGTAACGTACACGCGGTACCACCCTGGTTCAGCCGCCGGTCACCCAGCGGCCCTCACAGCCTCCAACAAGGCTCCGGCCAATAACGAGGCCAGCCGTCCCGCCCTACTGCGACCGTTCAGGCGGACTGCTCGGGGGCCAGTTATTCACAGGAATCCTCACACCGGTTCACAGCAGCCACCGGCTCTCTGAGTGGGAACGTCCTGTCTTTCTCCCCTTCATCGCATTTTACTGATTCCCTATTGTAGCAGGTTCTTTCGGCTTTGTCAACTGGGAACCCAGGGATTTAGAGCCTATCCCGAAATAAGGCGTGCGCAGATTGCGCCGTCAGATTTTGCGCCAAACAAGGCGGTTTTTCGCGGGCGGGCTGCCGCCCGGCAAGGAAAACCAACGAAGTGTGGCGTGAAATATGCAAGCAAGATGTGTGATTATTTTGAGATAGGCTCTAAAAAGTGGGTGTCTGCCCCGCTGCGTTTCGCGTGTCCGGCTGCGCGCCGGATCAGCCCGTCCTCGCCTCCCGATAGGCCGCCGCGTATATTCGAGTTGCCTGATAGCTGAATTGCAGCTCTTCAAGTGTCCATATGTCCGACCAGGGACCGCCGTCGCTGTTGAAAGAATTGTATGAAGCGATCATGTGGCCGTACACATCATAGATGTGCGCGGAGGCGTGGCCGTCGGACGCGGTGATGCTCGCAAAATAGAATGGATCAATCAGGCAAAGAACGTGATTGCTGGGCGGCCGGTCCGCGCCGGTATACCGGTCCAGCAAATCAGAGACCCGTTCCATCGCGGATTCCCGCCGCGGGGAGATATGCGACCGCATATACGCTCTTTTCATTTCGAGATAATCGTCCTGCATATAGATGTTCACAGCGGCGTCACGTTCCGCGTGCGCTTTTACGTTTGCGGCAAATTCCTCCGTCAAAACCTGTCTTACCTTTTCACAAGGAGGGCCTATGAGTAAATCTTCGGGAAACGGTTCGCTTTCCAGGGCGCTGTTGATGTTGTTGGTATAGATTCTCACGTTCTCCGCGAATTGGATCAGTTCATCCTCCGGCACCCGGGAAATCAGCCAGAGGGCATAGCCGGTCTCGCTGTCCGCCCACGTCAGAACCGAATCCGCACCGCCTTCTTCCGCCGGGTACAGCGCCGCCGTACCTCTTTCCAGCGCAATGCTTTGTCCGCCTGTTCGTCCCGTGTAGGGCGTCCTTCCGCTTTTCGAGTAGCAGAATGTAATCAGGTCTCCTTCGCTGGTCTCATAGACCGTATTTCCCTCGCCGTCCGCCTCCACAGACGAAACCAAAGCCACCGGCCCAGGCAGCCAGGTAGGGCGGTATACCCAATCCATCGGCTCGGATTCCCGGAGGCTCTCCGCCGTTTGCACCAGCTCTTCCTCCGTGAGCTGGGCCGCAAGCCAAAATACAATGCCCCGCGCTTCGTCCATCCATACGAGGACATTTGTGCCGTCCGGCGTTTGATAGAAGTCTGCCTGTGTGCGCGACACGGTGACCGGCTGTATGTTCGTGTTCTCCCATTCAACGTGAAAAACCGTCTTCTCCAGGCCCACTTGATACGCGAATGACAGCAGAGCGCCGCTTTCATTTTGGTAAAGCCCACGGACAAAAGTCCCCGGCTCCGGGGCCACCACCTCCCGATAACCCTCCGGGAGCCACGCGGGGTAATAAACCGTATTCCTCGGGCTGCTGTCTGCTTCTCCGGCATAGCGATAGGAGAACCACTCCTGCCGCAATTCCTTTATCCATCCCATGAATGCCGCCCGGGCCCCCGGGCTGACGGTCAGAACCGCGCATCCGCTGAGAAACGCCGCCAGCAGAAGACAGGCCGCCGTTTGGATGATCCGGCGGCGTAGGGGATGGTTGGCCCGGCGAAGCAGCCTGCGCATTTTCCGCTCAAACGCCGGTAAAAACGTATGCTCCGGCATCTCCGCCATGAGAGCGCCGTACTCCTGACGGGCCGCGTCCAGCATCACCCGGCGGGCCAAGCTGTCCAGCGCCTCGTTGGTCAATTCGCTTCCCCCTTCCTAAACGCGATGAAATCCCACGGCCGTTTTTCTTATATGCGTGTATCAAAGGCCGCCGCGCCGGCGGGTTCCGCCGCGGGAGCTTCCGACTTCATCTCCGCCCGGGCCTCCCGATACGCCTGAAAGTAGACCGAAGTCGATTCATCAAAAAACTTGTGTTCTTCCTTGGTCTGTATATCCGTCCAGCCTCCGCCCAGGCTGTTGTAACTGGCGATGTTTTCTCCGTTGGGAGCGTATACCTCGGCGGCTTGTTGAATTCCGCTGATTTTGAGATTTGCGGAGCCGCCCCCAGACAGTTTATCCAGCATCTTTTCCAGTGCTTGCAGCAGCGGGTGAGGCTCTCTTAACGCCGCCTGAATTGCGGACATCACATCGGCCTTTGGCCCGGAGCGGTCAGGGGAAACATACTGTTTCATGTGAGCAAGCCGAGCTTGATTAAATTCCGGCGACATATAGACACCTCGCTTGGCGTCTTCCTTTGCGTATGACTTGATTCGTTCAATAAAGCCATCGGTCATGGCGCTTTCGGCGGTCCTTTTTTCCACCTTCCGGGTTTTGGGACTTCGTGTTACCGGGGCGCCGGTTCTGCTTGACAATGGACTGACCATACGGTTCCCTCCTGATTACACACGGGTGTCAAAGCCCGCGCCGCCGGCGGACTCCGGCGCGGGACTTTTCGCCGCGGCGTTGATTTCCGCACGGGCTTCTTTATACGCATCATAGTAAATTTGATCTGCTTGGTGTAAGAATTGATATTCCGCCTCCGTAGAAATTTCCGTCCAGCCGCCATTGCTGTTGTAGCCGGCTATCATCTCTCCGTTGGGAGCGTAGATCTCGGCGGTGTCCACCAATCCTCCTACCCATGCCTTCATGGAATACTCCCCCAGCAGCATAGAGAGAAGATCCGCGCTGCCCTTTCCTTTGGCCGCGCTGTTTATGGCCAGGGTTGCCCGGGAAATTGCCTCCTGACGGTCCGGGGATACGCGCTGCTGCTTATGCGCGTTGATCATCTGGATGTAGTCCTTCTGCATATAGACATTTACCTGGGCGTCTTTTTTCGCGTGCTCCTTGATCTGCGCGACCACATCGTCCGACAAAGCGGCCTGCGCTTCTTTTTTCGCGGCCTTTTTCACCGCCGGCGACTTTTCAAACTTCGCCTTGTCTCGCTCAATGACACTGCTTACATAGCTGCGTATATAGTTTTGGATTTGCATAACAGATGACTCCTTCCCGTTCTGACGGTGTATACACATAAAATACCCTCTACTATATTTAACGCAGGGAAGGAGCGGATTCTCACAGGGATTTCAAATTTTCACTTCAGGCGGAGTCCGGATGGCCGGACGGTGTTTAACGGTTGCGGGGACAGGTTCCCATACAGCGGGGGACGGATTCTAAAAAGGCCAAGGTGCTTGAAACCGCGGGACTTGTCAGGCGTCCCACAAAAAGCCCTCCTGCTCGACGATGTCCCGCAGAAGCAGGCGGCCCCGGCTGACGCGGCTGCTGACCGCCGTTTTTGTCAGGCCCAGCTTGGCGGCAATCTCCCCGTCTGAGTAACCCAGCAGCAGCTTCATTTCCATAACGGCCCGATAGGTTTGGGGAAGGCGGGTAAAGCTGTCGACCAGAGCGCGGTAATCCATGATATCTCCGGATTCCGCAACAAGAGTTTCCCCGTCCTCCAGCGGAGCCTCGTCTTTCTTTTTTCGCAGGAGGGAAATGGCCTCGTTTTTGGCAAGGACCACGATCTGCGGAGTCAGGCCGCCGGCGCGGGTGTTCTGATACTTTTCGAAATGCTTGATCATCCGCAGAAAGGCGTTGTGCACCGCGTCCTCCGCGTCCTGGCGGTTATGCAGAATGCGTTCCGCCACGTGGTACATGAGCCCCCGATATTTCAGATAGATTTGCTCAAACTGAATTTTTTCCTCCGGGGTATCCAGCATTTGCAGATAAAAAGAAAGCATCGGCAAGGCCCTCCTGTCTTAAAGTGGTTCGGTTACTTTTATATCGTCAAAATCCGGGAGAAATTAAGGCGAACGGGCGGCATGGGTTAGGGCTCGACCTGGAATAGCGCGGAAAATCCAAGAGCCCGGAGAGTAAAAAAGCAAGAACAAGGCCGTGGAAATCGGTTGAATTTCCACGGCCTTGGCAAGGCTGCCGCGCTCACTTTCAGGGCAGAGAGCCTGCAAAGTGGCGGCGCTATTGAATGGTGATGCTGCGGATTACCGGCTGATTCTCAGGCGCAATGGAGCCGTTGCCGTCTGTCGGTTCGGCGTCCGCGCAAATGGCGTCTACAACCTCCATTCCCTCCGTGACGTATCCAAACACGGCATAGCTGCCGTCCAGAAACGTGCTGTCCTCGTGGACGATGAAGAATTGAGAGCTGGCGCTGTTGTAATCCTGGGAACGGGCCATGGAGATCGCGCCCCGGGTGTGGGACAGGTTGTTGTCCACGCCGTTTTCACGGAATTCCCCCTGGATGGTTTGCTCACTGCCGCCGGTTCCGTTGCCGTTGGGATCGCCGCCCTGGATCATGAACCCCTCGATGATGCGGTGGAAGGTCAGGCCGTCGTAAAAGCCCTCTTGTGCCAGGGACACGAAATTTTCCGTGGTTACAGGCGCTACGGACGCGTCCAGCGAGAGGGTGATTGTGCCGTATCCGTCGACTTCAATGACCGCGGTGCAAGAGTCCGCCGCGTCTTTTTCCGAGGAGGTATTTTCCGATTCCGGAAGCTCTTGGCCGGTTTCCTGTTTGTCCGTCTCAGCCGGAGGCTTTCCGGAACAGCCGGTTCCCCAGAGCAGGGTCATACAGACGGTCAATACGATCGCGCAGAGTTTCTTTTTCATAATCACAAATCCTTTCCGTTTCTGGATGACAGCTGCGGTTCCTTCGGATGGCTGGAAGCGTCCGCGTGGGGTCCGCTGGTTTCCCGGGCGGTAAGCCCTCCGGGGCTGTTCATCAAAAATTTGGTATGCAACGTCCGCATAGCGCGCGCCTTTCATAACCGGCGGTCTTCAACAGCTGCTTCCCGGCGGAAAGCCGCTGGGAGGGGCGCTGGGAAACCGCTCTTTACGTTTGCGCGTGAAGCAGGGCCAGGCGTTGCTCCGGAGGAACGACGCCGTCGAGCCGCGCGCCGGAGCATTTGATCTCCAGATGAAACACTTTGCCCGCGATCAGGCCGTCGGGGACGGCGTGGCGGTACGAAATAATCTTTCCGGAGGACAGGCCGATATACAGTCCGCCGTCATCCGCCGCGGCCTGCGTCACCGCCGCGCCCTCCGTGAAGGCATAGCCGCTATGTTCGATCTGATACGAATCTCCGGCGGAGTGATGGATGACGCGGCAGCTTATAATCTCGCCTTCGGCGGAGCCTAACACCGCGACGCCTTCCCCAGAGGAGAACGCGTGTGCCGCGAGGGCGGAAATAGAGCCGCTTCCGACATCGGCTTGACAGAGGGTCTCCGCCTTTGCCATATCATAAAGCTCCAATCCCCGCTGGCTGGACCACAAAAGGACCATGGTTTCCCACAGCAGACAGGCCAGCTCCGCGTGGGAGTTCTCCAGTTTCCCCAAACACTCCCCGTCCGCCAGCCGGAGCAGGAGCAGCGCGCCTTGCCGCCGGACGAGTGCGGTTTGGCGCCCAATCTCCAGCGGCATCACGCCCGGCGGAAGCGGGGTGTAACCGATTCCGGTTACTTTGTTCCGCTCTCTGCGCAAAAATTGGAGCCGCTCCGTATCGAGTATCGCTTCGCGGCCGCCTTGTTCCGTGAAGACGCGGTGCGCCTTCCCGCTTCCCGGCTGGGCAAACGTTTGGGCGCTTTCGTCGGAGAAGGGCCAACGGCGTACCGTTCCGTCCTGATAAAAGGCCAGCAGGCCGTCGCCGCCGGGTAGAACCGTAAAGGCGCGTAATTGGCCGGTTTTCTCAAACTGCACACCGGTGAAATCACAGTGCCGCAAATCGCATCCGCTCAAGTCCGCGTTGTCCAGATGCGCGTACCGCATGGACGAGTGAGAAAAGTTTTTGCCGGAGAGATCCTCGCCGGAAAGCAGCGCGTTATCCAGACAGAGCCCGCTCCAGTCCTGTCCCGGCAGCCCAAGACCGCTGTAATGCAGGAGATTTACGCTGTTGACCGCTAAACGGTTCGTCCCCCTTGCGGTTTGGGGTTCGTGGGCGAAATCCGTCAGACGGCGCGCCGCAGAGGCTTTGCCGGTACTGCCCTGCGCCTGGAGCAGAGCTCCCGCGAACGACAGAATTTCGTATCCCAGATTAGGCCCTGACAAAAGCGCCCGCCCAGCCGCTTCCTGTTCGAGAAGCTGGCGCACAATCCCCCGCGCGATAAAATACTCCTTCATAGAGCGGTGGCAAAAGCAGCGCTTACTGGAGTCGCCGCTGTCATATTTCAGCAGAGAACGGTTGCTGACGCGCCGGTCCGTGTCCTCTTCCTGCGCCATATCCGCGCAGTCCCACAGCCGTTCCGCCAAATCACTCTGCCCGGTCTGCGCCTTGAAATCATTAAGACTGATGCTCTCCACCCCCTGCCGGTAGAGACAGACGGCCAGCTTCTCCAACAGGTCCAGCAGCCTTTCCTGAATGTCGCCGGGGTGCGTGGTGTCCCCCAGCAGGGCAAGCTGCTTCTGCTTCCGGCGGAGTACCTCTTTGGCGTAGTGCAGGTAGATTCCGGCGGAGTCCATGCTTTCGACATGGCCGCCGTCCAGCTGCAGGCGCATCATGTCCAGAAAGAGCGGCTTGGCGGCCAGGCCCAGCAGATCGTGTGTCTGGCGAATCTGCGTCAGCCGTTGCTGGCGGCTGGGCGTGTCGGCCATCTTCTGGAGGAAACGCATGCAGTCCTTCGGGGTAACCGGCGCGAGATGAAGCACCTCCGGACAATTTAAGGCGGTCATGAGGCGCCGCCGTATCCGGTCGGAATAGATTACCATCTTTCGGGACGTGACCAGCAATTTGTGCCCCTTGAACTGCGGGATGAATTCCTCCAGAATGGAGAGATTTTCCAGCACCGCCGCATCGCTCATGCTCTGAGACATTTCGTCCAGCCCGTCGAGAACGATGAGGAAGCTGTAGCGTCCTTGGACCTCATTCCATTCCCGAACGCCGTCGCTGAATTCCCGCATACGGGCATTTAGAACATCCCGGCAGGCGCTTGGCTGATCGCCTAACCGCTGGAGGGAAATACGCAGCGGAATGAAGCCCTGGTCCGGGGACGCCAGAAAATCCTTCACCAGCCGCCGGGCCAGCGTGTAGGTGAAAAAGGTTTTTCCATCCCCAAAATCGCCCAGCAGCAGAGCGCATGGGCTGTCTTCCCTCTGGAGCCACCCCAGGAAATACTCCTCTGCCGTACCATCTACCGGCAGCTCGTTCTGGTCCAGCAGGCCCACTGGAACACAGCAGTCATACAGTGCCTCGTAGCGGTGAGCCGTGGTCAGATCCGCTTCCTGCTCGACCAGAAGACAGCGGGGATCTCGAAGATAGTTCATCCAATGGCGGGGGAGATATGGCACGGGGGACAGCTTTTTCCGCCACTTGGCAAGCGCCGTCCGCCGGCGTTCCTCACTCCAGCCGGCGGGGTCATTTTTGGGGTTCGTATCATAAAGCTGTTGGTAGAGTTGGGGGAAGAGGGCGAAGAGCTCCCCAACCTCCTGGTCCGCGGTCCAGAATTGTATGTCCAGAATCGGATACCATTTCCCGCTTTCCTGCCATTGTTTCTGGAGAAGCCATAGCTCATTGCTTACTTTGCCGTGGGGAGAAATCAACAGCCAGTGGTCAATCCTCCTGTCCTGAGCGTTTGCGCTGATCAGCTTTCCGGCAATGTCATTCAGCTTGATGTTTCCTCCCTGATAATGCTTGCACTCCACCAGACAGCTGACTGTGGCTCCATACGCGTCCCGATAGGTGAAGGCAATGTCAAAGCCGAACTGATAGCCGGAACCCTGTACATGCAGATCATCCAGGCAATGCTGATTCCCCTCGTCCGGAATGGAAAACAGCTGGCGGAGCAGCTCCTTTGTCACCTGCTCCAGCTGTGAGCCCCTGGCCTGCGGCGTGCCGGAGGATGCCGCGGCCGGATACGGCTCGTCCTCTACTGGCTCCGGAAGGTCTTCTTCACGTTCCTCCTGATCGGATGCCTGCGGGAGCTCCCCGCGAAACATACGCCACAGGTCGCCATACCACGCCAGAGAACCGGCGTGCTGCTGCCAGTACAGGGCGGCGCTTTGCCCCGGCGGCGGCTCCAGAAATTTCAGCTGTTCGGAAATGGCCCCGCCGGCGTTGGGAAAAGCTTCTTCTAATTGAGACAGGATATCCTGTACCAACGCGAACCGGCGGGATTCCAGCGCTTGCTTCAACTGCTCCGCATAGGATTCCAAAGAGGCGGAGGATTCGACATTTTGGGACAGCAGAACCGCGCTTGCGGAGGACGCCCAGCGGGTAAACGTCGATCTGGTATGCAGATCGACCAGCCTTCCGCTCTCCCGGCGTTTCCCATCCAGCCGGGTCAGGAGGGACAGAATGCACGCCATGTCAAAAGGACTCCGGAGGGTCTTGCTTAAGTATACCACGTCAAAGCTGGGGAAGACCGGCGTCACGCCGCAGGCTAATACGACGCAGCCGGGAAAAGAGTGCCCATCCCATGGCTTGAATGAAAAGGATGGAGGCATCGTGCCCCTCGACGAAGGCGAAGTGTCTCTCAGACGCAGCCGGCCATCCTCCAGAGCGGGCGCGAGAAGGTCGTACAGCGCGGCTCCTTCGTCCCGATTCGCGCACAGAACGAGTACCCGCCGGTTAAAGGTCTTTTCACGCTCCAGCAGCAGACTGGCGAGCCACTCCATGCGCTTTTCGGAGAAAGCATAAGCCTGCGGAGAAAGCGAGTCTGCAAAAACGTCATTCTCAAGCAGATCAGGCTGGATGCTTTCATAATAGGCAGGACTCAAGACACCGTCCTGAACGGCGTTGTCATAGGTATATTGAAAAATAACGGGACCGAACGCCTTGCGCAGGAATGGAGACGGCTCTGGGACAGCGGTAAAGCTCAGGAAGGCGGCATTCGGAAACCGGTCATGGATATCACGGGAGATTTTGCTGATAAAGCCTACTGAGATTTCGTCCATGATGACCAGGAGGTTATCCGCGGTGGAGAATGGTTCCGCCCGGTTGCCTGAAAGAGAACCGTACTCCGTTTTGGAGCGGTTTAAGAGGCTTTGTGAGGTGGTACACAGCACCGTTTGGGGGTTACCCGCCAGAGCGGGCAATTCCGACGCTTTCGGCCGCTCAATTACATAAGACGGGCCCAGAAGCCCTTTCAGCCGTTCTTGATATTGATAGGAGAGGGCGGTGTAGCTTGTCAGAATCAGGATGGACCAGGAGGGGTTCTGGCTTTGAAAAATACCGCGTATCAGTTCGACAATCACGGTTGATTTCCCGGTACCGGCCGGCATAGAAATGATTCCGAGCTGTTTGCCGTCCTCGGAATCCAGACGGCGCAGCGCTGCCTGAACCGCCCCGCGCTGCCACCAGGAGAGAGGGGAGGGGGGCGGGTCCAATTGGTATACGTCCGTGGGCAGGCCCGACTGGCGGATCAGCCGGTCGAGGAACGCGCTTTTTGCTTTGATGCCGTAGTCCGTTCCCACGCACAGACGGCGGTCTCCCACGGTGATCACGCGGCAATTTTTGAAGTTATACGGAGGCTGCTTTCCCTCTTTGCGCCAGGAGGTGTAATCGGTCCAGGAAAGGCATTTGAGGTTGGACACCGCCCAGCCCACAAGCTGCGGGTTCTTCTGAAAGACGCTTTCAAACACCAGGCACATCATATCCGCCTGTGTGGAAAACATGTGCTTTCCGAAAAGCGTGTATCCGACGCCATTGGCTTGGGAGGAACGCTTTTTCGCTTGCGCGGGAGAGCGCTGCTTGATGTCAGGCGCGGAATCTTTCGGGAGGATTTGGAATTGGCGCTCATCCTCGCCGCACAGCTGAAACAGACGGGAGATATAAGACTTTTTTTGCGGCATGCCCAGTGAGGTCCCGATGCAGACGGTTTGTCCCTCAATCAGGCAGGTGGTTTTATTCTGGAAAATGGTAGACTCCGCACGCAGGGCCTCCAAATCCATCGTATAGTCGGTTGCCGACAGGCATGAAAATTTTTCGATAGCCTCCGGAACAACCTGCGGATGTTTGCGGAGGAGGGTTTCAAATACCCGTGCCATCATTTTCCCCTGGGACTCGAAGTATTCTTCTCCAAAAAGCTTGTAGTGCGTACCGTTCAAAGTACCCCCCCCTTATTAGGCCTTGAAAAGCGGCAAAGCCGCCTTTCGGGCGATATAGAACGACTCATTTTACCACAAATTTCATTCCGGCGTCTACTGCGATTTTACCCGCGCAATTCACAAGCTCTACAAGCGTTGGGAAATCTTCTCCACAGCGCCGCCTATGATTTCCGTTCCGGGCTTCCGCAGGTTCACCGCTTGGTCCAACCCGCGGCGGTGGACAGCCATGAAAAACGGAAAAGGACCTTTGAAATTCACGGAATTTCAAAGGTCCTGGTACGGCCGGGGGATTCGCTTTGCCGCCTTCCGGCCCGGCAGGGGAACGCGGCGATAGCTGGTTTGTGTTTCCGGCGAAGTCCGCCGCCACCTGCCCGCTCAGGCCACAATCCGTCCGTCCTCAATCCGCACGATCCGGTCCGCCCTCTGGGCGATCTCCGGGTTGTGGGTAATCATCACAATCGTCTGGTGAAATTCCCGGCTGCTCATTTGCAGCAATCCCATCACATCGTCGCTGGTCTTGGAGTCCAGGTTCCCTGTCGGCTCGTCCGCCAGAAGGATGGCGGGCTTGGACGCCAGCGCCCGGGCAATCGCCGCCCGCTGCTGCTGGCCGCCGGAGAGCTGGCCGGGCAGGCTGTCCAGCTTTTCCTCCAGTCCCAGGAGCTTCACCACCTTCATAATGAACATCCGATCCGGCCTCTGCCTGTCCAGGGAGAGAGGGAAGACAATGTTTTCCCACACCGTCAGCACAGGAATCAAATTGTAGTTCTGAAAGACGAAGCCGATCTGCTTCCGGCGGAAAATGGCGGCCTGTTCCCGGTCCAGCCCCGACAGCTCCGTGCCGCCGATCCGGACGCTTCCCTCCGTGGGCACGTCCAGGCCGCCCAGTATATTCAGCAGGGTGGATTTCCCGCTGCCGGAGGTGCCGATGATGGCGGTGAATTTCCCCCGCTCGATTTCCAGGTCCACGCCGTCCAGGGCCCGGACCTGGGTGTCGCCGCTGCCGTAATACTTTTTGAGGCCGGCCGCTTTTAAAATGCTTTCCATCACGTGTCTCCTTTCTGCGTCACTCCGCCACGCGGAGCTGTTCCACAATGCTGCCCTGATGAAAGGCGCGCAGGGCCAGCACCGGTACAACGGCGGACACCGCCAGCAAAGCCCCGCAGGCGCCCAGGGCGGGAAGCAGGGTAAAGCGGAAGGTGAACTGCCACATGGAATCCACCACGCGCTTCACCAGCGTCAGGTTCAGCGCCGCCGACAGGCTGAGCCCCAGCAGGCAGGCTCCCGCCGCGTAATAGACCCCTTCCCACACCATCATGCCGGTCAGCTGCCGCCGGGTCATGCCCACGCTCTCCATGGCGGCAAACTCATGGCGGCGGGTCAGAATCGTGGTGACGATGGTGTTGATCAGGTTCAGCACCCCGGCGAGGCCGAAGATCAGCCCCACGAAGCCGCCCACAAAGCGGATCATCCGCTGGGTTGCCTCGGAGCTCTCCCGGGCCTCCCGGGCGGAGAGATAGTTCATGTCCGGGTCCGTTTTCTCCATGTAGTCCTCCAGAAACGCCGTCATCTCCGCCTCGCAGCCCTCCTCAATGTCAAAGGAGTATTTGTAGACCGTCGGAACGTCGTACAGCTCCTCATAAACGCCGGCGGGAAGGTACAGATTCAGACCGTCTCCGCCGGTCTTGAGAGGGCCGCTGCTGATATAACCGATTTCCGCGTCGTCCGAAGTTTGGGCGGCTTTTGCCAGCACCGGCAGCTTCATCACCGGAGAGCCGTTTTTGTAGACCGTGATGTTCTGACCGACGTCTACCAAATCCAGATCCGGGACGAGGGACATGTCCCGGCGGTCGATGTGTACGCCTACCAGCACGCCCTCCCCGGCGGACATTTTCTCGTAGAGGATATGGGCGTCCGTCTCTCCCTCCCGCAGGTCCATCCGGGCCAGGGCGGCTTCCTCCATTCCGTAGACGTTGCAGAGCATCCGCCCGTCATCGCCCAGGCCGAAGCTCCGGTACCCATCCGAGCCGAAGGTGAGGCCGGTCTCCTCCATTACGAAGGTCTCCCCCGTCAGGGGATGGCCGAAGTCATAGGTGACGTTGGTGTCCTCCGCCGTGTTTTTGTAGATCGCCGAGCCGCCGGTGACCCCGGGCCGGGCGGCGATATCCGCGACGGTCTCCGCCCGCAGGGCGTCGGAGCGCCGGAAGAAGCCCCGGACATTGCTGGAGCTGGCCGTGTTTACCACGGCGAAGTCCGTGCGGATCATAAAGGCCGTTTCTTTCTCCACGTCCACGCTGTCCGCCGCCGTGCCCGCGCAGTTCAGAAGCACCACGCACAGCGTCAGGGACAGCATGATGAACGCGGTCCGCCGCCGGTTCCGCCCCAGGTTGGACCAGGCCAGCCGGGGGATGCTGGCCCCCGGGGCGCTCCGGCGGGAGGACCGGCCCCCGCCGAAGCGCTCCACGTAGCGGAAGGCCTCCATGGGCGGGGTGTTGGCGGCGGCCCGGACGGGCTTCCGGGTGCTGCAAAAGACGGTCAGCGCCGTCAGTGCTGCGGCGGACAGGAAGAGAACCGGAGAGGGAGAAACCTCGGCGGCAAGGTTCTGATACTCGGTGACAACCATGCCCATGATCAGAGGCAGGGCGGCCCTTCCGATGAAAAATCCCCCCAGCAGCCCCAGCGGGATGCCGATGCCGCTGAGCCAGAGGGCCTGCCGGTTTATCAGGGTCCGGACCTGTTTCCGGCTCATGCCGATGGTCCGGTAGAGGCCGAAGCGGCGGATGTCCTGCATGACGGCAATGTCGAACACGTTGAAAATCAGCAAATAGCCACAGAGCATGAACAGCGCGGCAAAGGCCGCCGCCGACGCGATCTGGAAGGCGTTGGGCCGGACGTTGGTGGCCTGGTTTACGGCGGTCAGGAGATAGTTGGGGGCCGTCTGGTCGTCCGGTTCGCCGCCCAGGTCATAGACCAGCTCCCGGAGCTTTTTCTCCAGCCCCAGGGGGCTGTAGGCGGTGAAATCGGAGAAATAGGTCCCGGCCATGTCGCTGTCCTCGTGGAACGTATACCGGAAGATCTCCGGGTGGGCCTCCCGAAAGGCGGTCCCGGCCCACATCACGCTCAGCTGGCCGCCAAGGGCCTCGTACCAGCCGGAGACCACCATGGGGAGGGCGTAGTCCTGGCCGTGGGCGGTAAAGGTGACGGTGATTTCCGCCCCTTCCTCCGGCTCCACGCCCAGGTCCCGCAGGGCCAGGTCGGAGGCGACCACCTCGTTGGGCGCGGCGGGCGTCCGGCCGTGGGTGGGGGCGCAGAAGGTCAGCTCCGCCTGAATTTCATCCTGGACGTTGAACTCAATGTTGTGCCGGACGGCGTTGCTGAGGTAGGCCACCGGCATCCGCAGGCCCGCCGTCCGGATGAAATCCGCCTGCCCCAGGGACTCGAACTGCTCTGCCGTCATGTACCGGATGTCGCCGTCGGATCGGCTCATTTTCTGCATTTGCAGGGTCAGCGTAAAGGATTCCATCGTGCCGAGGGCGATGGTGGCGATGGCGGTGAAGAGGACCGCCGTGAGGGCGATGGCCAGCACGGCAATCCAGTTCCGTGCCCGGCTGGCGGCAAAGCTCCGCCGGGTCAGGGTTTTCAGCATGTCTTCCATGGGAAGGTCCTCCTGAATTTCTTGCTGACCAAAGCATACCAGCCCAATGTCACAATTACGGTACAGCCGTGTTACAGTTTTGTGCCTTTTCCTGGTTTGTCTGAAAATGGGCGGAAAAGCCGGCGCCCGATGGAATACGGAGCGCCGGCAGTGGGGGGCTATGGTACGACGCGCCCGTCCCGGAGGCGTACCACGCGGTCGGCCAGCTGGGCGAGCTCCACATTGTGGGTAATCAAGAGCAGGGTTTGGTGAAAAACGTCTGTGGTCATCTTCAAAAGCCCCGCTACGTTCTGGCTGGTTTTGGCGTCAAAGCTCCCTGTGGGCTCGTCGGCCAGGATGATGGAGGGCCGGGTGATCAGTGCCCGGGCGATGGCGGCGCATTGCTGCCCGCCGCCGGAGAGCATATGGGGAAAGCAGTCCAGCTTGCTTTTCAGTCCCAGCAATTCGGTGAGCTCCGCGAAAAAGACCTCGTCCGGCCTGGAGCCGTCCAGTGCCAGGGGAAGCAGGATGTTCTCCCGGACGGTGAGCTCCGGCACCAGGCCGCGGCCCTGGAAAACAAAGCCCACCCTCCGGCGGCGGAAAACGGTCCGCTCCTCCTCCCGCAGGGAGCCAAGGTCCACGCCGTCCACGGTCACGGTTCCCTCCGTAGGCGGGTACAGCCCGCCGATCAGGTTTAGGAGCGTGGTCTTTCCGCTGCCGGAGGCCCCGATTATGGCGGTGAGCTTTCCCTTTTCGATGGAGAGGTCTATCCCGTCCACGGCCCGCACCTGCCAGGGGCCCTCGCCGAAGTATTTTTTCAGATGGTGAACCGTTACAATGTCCATAAAGTCCCTCGTCTACCGCAGCAGGAACACGGAAAAGGAAGACCCCTTTCCCACCTCGGATTTCAGGGTGATATACCCTCTCTGCCGGGTGATGATTCCCCGGGCCAGATATAGTCCCAGCCCCACGCCCTCCGACGCGGCGGAGGACTGTGCCCGGTAAAAGCGTTTGAATACGTCGTTGCAGTGCTCCTCCGGAATTCCAATCCCGGTGTCTGTGATGTCGACGCGGGTGTAGAACTGCCAGGGGCGGACGCGGATGTGAACGCTCCCGCCCTCCGGCGTGTATTTCACCGCGTTGTCCAGGAGATTCCCCAGGGCCTCTGCGGTCCACTTGGGGTCGTGCCGGACAGTCTCCCGGCTGTCGCAGTCCACGCTGATTTGAATGTGCTTTCTCTCCGCCGCCGTCAGGATGCCGCTTACCGCCTGGGCGATGGTGTCATACAAGCTGGCGTCCTCCATATGCAGGGCGAATGTTCCGGCCTCCAGGCGGGACATTTTGATGAGGGACTGCATGAGGAAGTCCAGCTTATGGACCTGTGCCGCCAGGGTGGAGAGGAATTCCTTCCGCTTTTCCTCCGGAAGCTCCGGCTGGCGGAGGATGTCCGTGAACATTCGGATGTTGGCGATGGGCGTTTTCACCTGGTGGGAGATGTCGCTGACGAGCTCCTGAATGGTCTGCTTGTCCGCCTCACTCTGCCGCTGTCCCGCCTGGGTCCGGTCATGGTATTGCAGGAGTTGTCCCTGCACCTTGGAGAGCTGGGAGTCCTCGTAGGGATGGTAGTTCTCCGGTTCCCGGCCATCCATCAGAGTGTCCAGGGTTTCGCAAACGCTGTTGGCAAAAGCGGACTCCCGCCGCTCCTGGCGGCGTTTCCACAGAAGCGTCAGAAGCAGGACCGCCAGTCCCAGACCGGCGGCCGCGGGATAGAAAATCACGGTCGGGAGCTCCAGCAGTCCCGACAGAACCAGAAGCGCCGCCGCCAGGGACAGGAGGAGGGGTATGGCGTTGTCCCGTCTCATGCCCGCGCTCCCAACCAGACGTAGCCCATGCCCCGGACGGTCTGAATGTAGGTATGTCCGGCGTCCTCAATTTTGGCGCGCAGGCGGTTCATGGTCACGGTGAGGGTGTGGTCGTCAATAAAATTGCCGCCGCTGTCCCACAGCTTTTCCAGCAGAAGCCGCCGTGTCACCACAGCCCCGGCATTGGCCGTCAAAAGCCGCAGGAGCTTGTATTCGTTGGGCGTAATGGCCAGTTTCTCGCCGCCCCGGAGGGCGGTCAGGGAGTGGAAATCCAGGCGGAGGAATCCGTCGTCAAAACCGCTGTCTCCGGACTTGGAGGAGCCCCGGCGCAGGACCGCCTCTACCCGGCGCTTGAGGACCTGAATGCTGAAGGGCTTGGTGATGTAGTCGTCCGCGCCCAGGTCGAAGCCGGTCAGCTCGTCCCGCTCCAGGTCGTTGGCGGTCAGGAAAATGACCGGCTGTTCCGGAGCGGAGAGTTTGATTTCCCGGCAGAGGTCAAAGCCGCTTCCGTCGGGAAGGTTTACGTCCAGAATTACCAGGTCGAAGGGGTCGGCTTTTAAAAGCTGACGGGCCTTTTGGCAGGTGTAGGCCGCGACGGTGAGACAGTCGGAGCTGTCCAGCGCGAAGCACAGCCCCGCGCTCAAGGCCAGGTCGTCCTCCACAACCAGGATTTTTGCCATAGGGGTCTCGCCTCCAGTTTTATGGTGTCATGGAGATTATACCTGAAAGGCAGGTGTTTGGCAAATACCTTTAGTAAGGCGGCAGAAAAAGGGATACGGACAAGACCGGCGCGGCGAAAGCCGCGCCGGTCCACCTTGGATAAAGTCTTTTGCTTACCTCAGAAGCACTTACGATAGATAGCCTCCTCGCTCTCCAGATCGAAGGGATAGTAGGCGTTGGTCATGAGCCGCTGCTGATTGGCCTCCACGCTCTGGGGGAACTTCTTGAAGTCCTCCTCGGTGAAGCCGCAGT
>CAJUQQ010000017.1 GCA_910588175.1 uncultured Oscillibacter sp. | reverse complement strand
AGTCGGGGGTTGGGGACTCCCCAGACTGTTGTCTTTTGACACAGTCTGGGGGCGGTCAGCCACCAACAAGCACACGCCGGGTATATACCGGTGCCCTACTTCTCCCCTCGGCCTTTACTTCGTACATAACGTATAAACGCCTTCATAGCGGGACATATTTGCACATCCTTTTTCCAAATCATGGCAATGGACGCACATTCTACCTCCCGGAGAACGAATCCCGCCAGCCTTTCTTCCCGTTCTACGATGTCCTCAGACAGAAAGCCTGCCGCTGCGTTTTCCCGGATATGCTGAAGGATGGTGAACACCTGGGTAGTGTACTGGATCACGTTGGGCGTATAACCCGCCGCCTGGAATAATCGCTTGAGGTATTTGGTTTGGCTGTTGCGGTCTGAGAGCATAATGAGTGAGGTCCGGCCAATCTGAACCAGCGATCTAATCTCCTCTCCAGCCAGTGGGTGGTCCCGGTGGACACAAAACAGCAGATGGCTACGCCCCAGCATGACATGACGGTAGTCGGCTCCCGGCGGGGCGATGGACACGGTGAGGGCAAAATCCAGTTCCCCGGCGTCGATCTTCTGGTAGAGCGCTTCAGTGGAGTCCTCCACCACCTCAAAAGTGATATCCGGGCGGGCCACATGGAATTCCTTTCGCAGACGAGGAAAGATCAGACTGGCCCCCATGGGAGCCACGCCCACCCGTAGGATGTTCTTCCCCTGGGCAATGAGCTGTGCGTTTTTCCAAAGCTGCCCATAGGAGTGTAGCAGGCGCTCTGCCTCACGTTGGAACGCCCGGCCCTGTTCTGTCAGAAGGATGCTGTTAGGCCGGTGGTCAAACAGAGGAAAACCACATTCCCTCTCCAGATCACGGATCGCCGTGGACATACCAGGCTGGGAGATAGACAGTTCCTTAGCTGCTTTGGTGAGGCTCTGGTATTTGCATACAGTGGCAAAGTATTGCAACTGTTGTAGTGTCATACACCCACCTCCTTCCATCCATTCTATCATAAGTATAAGCTATGCTCAATAGTATTTCTGTATTTTACATTCCTATTTTATTATACTAATATACAAACAAGGAGATGAAAGCTGCGCAGCGACATTTCAGATCAGAACGATAAGGAGGAGTTGCGCTATGTCCCCGGTCATCATAACCCTGCTGTTTCTCGCCTTTGCCATCGTGATGTTCATCTTCGAGAAAATCCCCCTTGGTTTGACTGCTACCATTGTGGCTGTTGGGCTGAACGTAACTGGTGTCTTGAGTGCATCCGATACCTTTGCTGGCTACGTTAACAGCAATGTCATATTATGCGTTGGTATGTTCGTGGTGGGTCAAGCCTTATTTGAGACGGGTATGGCACATAAGATTGGCGGTTTGGTTACCCGGTTTGCCAAAAGTGAGCGAATCCTGATTACCGCCATTATGGTTATTGTGGGTGTCATGTCCGGCTTCCTGTCCAACACTGGCACTGCTGCGGTGCTTATCCCTGTGGTATGCGGAATTGCGGACAAGTCGGGATACTCCCGAGGCAAGCTGTTGATGC
This sequence comes from uncultured Oscillibacter sp., assembly GCA_910588175.1. Classification (GTDB taxonomy): domain Bacteria; phylum Bacillota; class Clostridia; order Oscillospirales; family Oscillospiraceae; genus Oscillibacter. The sequence continues at coordinate 38,468 of CAJUQQ010000017.1, read as the reverse complement.
CCTTAGTGTTCGCCGCTGCATTAGGTGGAAACCTGTCCATCATCGGCGCTCCCGGCAATTTGATGGGCATTGACGCGTTGAACAACCTGGGTATTCAAACAGGTTTCTTCGAGTACATCGCCGTTGGCGCACCCATGCTGGTCGTCGGTATCCTCTACTTTGTATTTATCGGATATCGGTTCCTTCCCGACTCCAAGGGAGAGGGCAGCGCTGAGGATCAAGCCGACTACAGCAGCGTTCCCAGATGGAAGCAGACCACCTCCCTGGTGGTGCTCATTGTGGTAATATTCGCCATGATTTTTGAGGAGCAGATCGGCATCAAACTTCAGGTCTCCGCCTGCATCGGTGCGGCCTTCCTGGTGCTCACTGGGGTCATCAGTGAGAAAGCGGCGCTCCAGTCCATTGACCTGAAGGTGGTTCTGCTTTTCGGTGGCTCCCTGGCGCTGGCCAAAGCGTTGGAAACCACTGGAGCAGGAAGTCTGATTGCCGACACCATTGTGAGTGCTTTGGGTGAGAACCCCAATCCCATTATCCTGCTGCTGGTCATCTTTATCGTGGGCTGTACCCTGACCAACTTTATGTCCAACACTGCCACCACCGCCCTTATGGTGCCCATCGCCGTCTCTCTGGCTCAGAGCCTGGGAGCAGACCCCCGTTCCATGGTGATCGCCACTGTTATCTCCTGCTCCTGCGCCTATGCCACCCCCATCGGTATGCCCGCCAATACCATGGTCGTGGGGCTGGGCGGCTACAAGTTTAACGACTATGTGAAATCCGGCCTGCCCCTCATCGGTGTGTCCTTCGTAATCTGCATGGTGCTGCTGCCCGTTCTGTATCCTTTCTACTAAACAATATACAACTCTGCTTCATATTTTCATACGAGGAGGTCATTTCATGACAAAACCAGAAAGCATCCAGCACATGACCGAGATGATGGCGAAATTCATCGCCTATACCGGCAAAAAGCTGCCCGATGATGTCATTGCCAAGCTCGCGGAGCTACGGAACAAAGAGGACAGCCCTCTGGCTAAGACCATTTATGACACCATGTTTCGCAACCAAGAGCTGGCAGTGAAGCTGGACCGTCCCTCCTGCCAGGACACCGGCGTACTCCAATTCTGGGTGAAGTGCGGCACCGGCTTCCCGCTCATCAACGAACTGGAAGCCCTGCTGAAGGAGGCGGTGGTGAAAGCCACCTTCGATGCCCCTCTGCGCCATAATTCCGTAGAAACCTTTGACGAGTACAACACTGGCAAGAACGTGGGCAAGGGCACACCCACCGTGTGGTGGGACATCGTGCCCAACTCCGACCAATGCGAGATATACACCTACATGGCGGGAGGCGGTTGCACCCTCCCCGGCTACGCCATGGTGCTCATGCCCGGCGAGGGCTATGAAGGGGTCACCAAGTTCGTTCTGGACCGCATGACTACCTACGGTCTGAACGCCTGCCCGCCCCTGCTGGTGGGCGTGGGCGTGGCCACCTCGGTGGAGACCGCCGCGCTGCTGTCCAAGAAGGCCCTGATGCGGGACATCGGCTCCCACAGCGAGAACGAGCGAGCGGCCAAGATGGAAAAGCTGCTGGAGGACGGCATCAACGCCATCGGCCTGGGTCCCCAGGGCATGGGCGGAAAATATTCCGTGCTGGGCGTCCACATCGAGAACACCGCCCGTCACCCCTCTGCCATCGGCGTGGCGGTGAACGTGGGCTGCTGGAGCCACCGGCGGGGCCACATCATCTTTGACAAGAACCTGAACTACACCATTCTTTCTCATTCGGAGGTGACGCTGTAATGGTAGAAATCAGAGACGGCAAGAAAATCCTGACCACCCCCATCTCGGCGGAGGATTTGAAGGACATCCATATCGGTGACATCGTGTACCTGACGGGAAGCCTGACCACCTGCCGTGACGTGGCCCATCGCCGCGTGGTGGAGGAGGGTCGGGATATCCCGGTGGACGTGCGGGACAATGCTATCCTCCATGCCGGACCTATCATCCGGCCCCTGAATGGGGACAAGTTCGAAATGGTGTCCGTGGGGCCCACCACCTCCATGCGCATGGAGAAGTTCGAGTACGATTTTGTCAAGACCACCGGCGTCCGGGTTATCGTGGGCAAGGGTGGCATGAAGGGCAACACTGAGCGGGCCTGCAAGGAGTTCGGAGCCATACACTGTGTGTTCCCGGCGGGCAACGCGGTCGTCGCCGCCGTAGAGGTGGAGGAGATTGTGCGGGCCGAGTGGCGGGATCTGGGTATGCCCGAAACCCTGTGGAACTGCCGGGTGAAGGAGTTCGGGCCGCTGATCGTGTCCATCGACAGCGAGGGACAGAACTACTTCGAGGAGAAGAAGGTGGAATACGAGCAACGCAAGGATGAACAGGTAGCACTCATTTCCAAGCAAGTGGGATTCATAAAATAGGATAAATGTGCAAATGCCCCGCTTCATTCAAATCTTACTGATGACGAGAATGAAGCGGGGTATCTGGATAAAGAATACTTCTCTTTGATTCAACACCGCCGAGACGAGCAGAAGGCCAATGGCAAATACAAAGCAATCTGGCAGCGGCAGGGAGGCCGTTGTGCGTTCTGCGGAAATCCTATGTTAGCTGACCAGGAAGTGGAGGTGATTGAGAAGGTAATCGGCAAGGGGAGACGGGTGCAGAACCTGATTTACATTCACCGTCAATGTGCCTATGATATGTTTTCGGATTTGGATGATGCCATAAGGGAACATATTGACCTTTTTGATCTGCTAGAGGACTTTTTAGATAATTCCCCTTCAAGAGAATCCCCCTACCTGGAATTGCTGGAGTTTTTCCGATTAAGCGATAAGTCTCCGCTCACCCTGACCTTCCGCCAGATAGAAACCATTCTTGGGGACAACTTACCCGCAGAGGCGTACTTCTTTGATGCCTTCTGGTATGAGAATATGCCAGGAATGTCCTCCCCCATGTGGCGAGAAGAAGGGTACCCGTTTCACGCTCTTATCCCGGACGAAACTGACTACTACATCTCTGATGCCTGGACGAGCCAGGGATACGAAATCAAGGCCCTGCATCGTCTTGACCAGCGTGTGGTATTCCGCAGAGTGGTCATGGGAGTTTCTGGCATGAGAATCCCCAAAGCCCTAACCGCCCGGAAACTTCCAGATGCGATTGTCTACAAACTCGAAAAGCTGTTGAAACAGTTTGTAAAAGATAACGGTTTGTGATATGACCGAAAGCGAATGCGTGGCCAGAATTGATGAGGATGCATCAACAATTGATTTCCAGGGGCAGCAAAAACTCGGCTATTTAATGCAAAGTATTGTAATCAAGACATTATTATGGTATCCTAACAGTAACCATCAGAAAGGAGCCTCTTCCTATGGATGAGCAAATAAAAAAGCGGGTTCGCCGTACCCCGGAACAGCTTGCCGCAGGGTTTGATGAAAAAATAGCCAAACTCAATCAGGATTTAGCTGCAAACAAAAACAAGCGCGAAGCGGCAATGCAGAGTTTTGATCGTAAAGAATCAGAAATTAACGCAAAGATCGAGGAGTGTATCAAGCGAAAAGAGGCGGTCTTAACTCCAAAGCCACGCCGCAAACCCCGAAAAACAAAAAAGCAAAGGATAGATGAGATTGTCAAGCTGGCTGTAAAGTCTGGGCTGAAACCTGACGAAGTTGCCGAAAAGCTAGGTATTGATGTTTCGAGCGACGCATAACTTTCCTGATCTGGTTTACCTGAAACATGGCAGCAGGCATCAAAGAATACGTTCTTTGGTGCCTGCTGCTTTTTACGAAACCACCGCCTCTTGTACATGTTTTGTGCTATGAGTACAAATACTTTAGGTGCAATTAGCAAATATGCAAATCTGATACTCAAAGGTTATATTAACAGCATTAGTATCATCAAAGCAAAGGTAGGTGAGCAGACTAACAGAGACGACCAGTAAGCAAACAAGATTACTTTGTCTGCATAATGACACAGACTCCACCCAAACTTTCTCAATTCTTTTATCATGTGTATCATGCAATTAAGGCATCGAGGGAGCACAAAAGCCCTCGATGTTTTTTTGGGGGGGAATACTATTGCTACGGCCCTTTCAGGATAATTTACAGCAGCATTAGCTGGCAGCCACCATCCCATTTTTTCAAGAATGCGCGAACAGCCTTCTGGTTGTTCGCGCCTCTTTTTTCCTTCGACTGTTTTCGACTATATTCTCTGTTGGATTTCAGAAAATATAGTCGAAAGTGGTCGAATTTTTTTGGCCTCACTTGCGGAAAATGTCAGTTTTTATCTACTGCCTACACATTTAGTACAAAACTGTCAAAAAAGATTTTTCTGAGGCAAAGACAACATCACTGGCAACCGTACATAGCCCGATACCCATAATCCCCAATCTCACCTACTCCCAAATTCAAAGATTGGAGATTAAAAGCAATGACCTATGACATGAAGTCATGTGGAGAACGCATCCGCCGTCTCCGCTTGGAAGCTGGCCTCACACAAGAAAAGGCCGCAAATGCGCTGAACATTGATCAGAGTTTCTATGGTCGCATTGAAACGGGTAAAAAGGGATGCTCTGTCGACTTGTTCGTACAGCTTTCTGCCCTATTTGGCGTTTCTCTGGACTATCTAATTTTAGGCAGATGCCTCTGTGATTTGCCGGAAGGAACCGACAAGAAGCATCTAATCACTGACATAAAAGAGTTGATTGAACGGCTGGAAAGGCTCAGGTTATCTTTTTAAGCAAATATGTCTGTAGGGCATAAATATGCCTAATGGTCTCTAAAAAAGCCGAACAGTTCCCTCTACAATTAAGACATGGCGAAAGCCGTGTTCTTTGATAACTACATATCAGCAGTACGGGGAACCACCTGAACAGACGAGCGTCCAGCAGCGCACGCCATGACGTCGGAGGAAAGCAAAAGCGAATACCCCTCACCGCTCCAGCTGGGGCTGTGAGGGGGCCTCCGATGAGCGAGAATGCCACCCGCTGGGACGGCCTCTGGCAAGGCCGCCAGCGTTGACTCTGTCCAGGTACATAATGAGACGCCTTTGCATGGCCTGAGATCCAGGCTGTGGAGCTGCCCTGGGGTTGAAAGCAGTAGAGACCCTTGATATACGCCCGCGCAGGTCTTGCCGGACCTGCCCCGTACTGTTCCCGATCCACCGGGGCACGAGCTGCAAATACGGTGGAGCTGACTGAAGAAATTGAAATTGTTTGAAGGAACTTTACGGATGATTGATCAAAACAGGCAAGATGCCCGAAAGGACATCGACCACATTTTCAAGGATTTACTCCCCATTCAAGGGATGCCGGAGCGCCCGGAGCAGATCGCACTAAGTCATCGGATGCTGGAGGCCATGCAGGACGGCGGCATCGCCCTTTGCGACGCCGGAACCGGCATTGGTAAGACTTATGCCTATCTAGTGGCTGGGATCGTATTCCACGGTTCGCCATCCTCCCGGCCCGTCCTCATTTCCACTTCCAGCATCGCTTTGCAAAAGGCTGTGCGGGATGAATACCTGCCCTTCCTCTCCGCAGTTCTGGCGGCGGACAGCATGATCATGGAACCTATTCAGGCCATGATTCGAAAGGGCAAATCCCACTACGTTTGCGACCAACGGCTGGAACGGCGGTTGGGTCAATTGGATCTCCGCAAGAAGAACTGGAGGGCCGGAAACGCCCTGCTCTCCCTACGGGAGAAACTGGATCTGGACGAAGCCCCTCGTCTCAGCAGCTATGACCGGGAACAAGTTTGCGTTCCCAAGGTCTGCGACTGCCAGCGGGAGAACTGCCGGTACCGTGCGTTTTTGGACAGCTGTGACAGCGGCCAATATCCCTTCCAAATCTGCAACCACAATCTCCTTCTGGCGGACGCCATTCACCGCAGGACAGGGCGCCAGCCTATTTTGCCGGACAGCCTTGCCATCATTATCGACGAGGCCCACAAGCTGCCGGAAACGGCTCGGCACATGTTTGGCGTTACCCTCCGGGCCGAGGACATCCAGGGCCTTATCCATGACCTGCGGCGGGAGAGGTACCTGCTGGCGGCGGATGCTCTGGCGGAAACCTCCCGCCTCTTCCTTCGGAAGCTGGAACGGCCCCATAATCCGGATAAGCGATTCTCTGAATATGCCCGGTTGCTGGTAGCCCCGAATCGGGCGCTGACAGTGGTCCGAAAGCAGGTCAATTCCCTGCTTTCTCCCGCCACCCGCAGGAGGCTGGACAAACTGGCTTCGACGGTAGCGCTGTTCAGCGAGGGACGCCCGGATATGGTCTTCTATCTGGCGGAGGACGCCCGCGACACCGTCATGCTCTGTGCCACAGTGGCGGACCTGACCGCCCAGCTCCAAAGCACACTCTGGAGCCAGTCCAGCCCCATCATCCTCACCTCCGGCACTCTCGCTGTGGGCAGCGATTTTCGCCGCTTCCGGGAGGAAGCCGGGTTGCTGGAGGACAGCCGGGTAACGGAGTCTGTCTCGCGCTCCCCGTTCGATTACCGGGAAAACTGCCTGCTGTATGTGCCGCGTTTTCCTCCCGGACAGAGGGACGAAGTATACTATGACAAACTTGCCGACGAGATCGCCCTGCTGCTGGAAGCAGTCTGCGGGCACGCCCTGGTGCTCTTCACCTCCTACGCCGCCATGTCCGCCGTAAAAGAACGGCTGACGGCAAAAGACCTTCTCTGGCCCCTGTTCACCCTGGGCCGGAACGCGGTCCATACCACAGAGCAGTTCAAGGCCAGTCCAGGAAGCGTCCTGCTGGCCACCGGGGCCGCCTGGGAGGGTTTCGACTTCCCGGGCGACTGCGTGTCACTGCTAGTGATTCCCCGTCTGCCCTTCGCCCGCCCGGATGCCCTGAAGGAGAAGGAGCGGGAAGCCTTCCCGAATCTGCATTCCTTCATCCAGGCCATCGTCGTGCCGGAGATGCAGATCAAGCTGAAGCAGGGCTTCGGCAGGGCGATCCGCACCGAAACGGACACCTGTGTTGTCGCCATCCTGGACGAGCGGTCTGTCCCTGGACAACGTTACTTCGAGGACGTGAAAACCGCCCTGCCGGACATGCGGATCACGGATAGCCTTCAGGAGGTGGAGGCGTTCATCCACAGTGTGAAAGAGCCGAATTATTTTCAAGAAGGCAGCAGATGATCAGCGTAAAGAAGGATGTCTGTTTTCGGAAGGGGTACATAGTATGACGACTAAATTTGAATCCTGTGGCGGTATTGACAGTCTGCCAGAATTCTGCACTCTCGCTGACCTTTCTTTGATTCTACCGATATCCAGAGCGACGTTGTATCGTATGGCAGAACAAAAACGGATTCCCTCACTCCGGATTGGGCGGCGTGTCATTATCCCGCGAGAAACCCTCAAAAAATGGATTGAGCAGGAATGTGGGATTCCAGGAAATGCTTCGATGGGAGTGATATAGCTTGGCAAGACGTACAAAAGGAGAGGGCAGCCTCTATCAAGCGGCGGATAAAAGCTGGGTGTTTCAATACAGGGTAGATGGTCAGCGCAAAACAAAGCGATTCAAAAAGAAATCGGACGCCAAGGCGTTTCAGGAAGCTCTTTCTGCCCAGATGACTGGCGAACAAAACTCACTGGGACAGAGCTCTGCCGTGATAACGATGGGCGAGTGGATGGACCGCTGGCTGGAGAGCTACGCCAAGCCGACGGTGAAGCTGTCGACCTTTTGCAGCTACGAACAGCTCACCCGCAGCCATATCAAGCCTCAAATTGGAACGCTTTATTTGAACACCCTGCGCGTGGACGACCTGCAGGACTTTTTCAACGAGCGCAGAGAGCATGGAAACGTCAAAGCGGAAGGCGGCCTTTCGCCCAAGACGCTGACCAATCTGCGAAACCTCCTGCACCTGGCTTTGGATCAGGCTGTCAAGAACAAACTGCTAAAGGAAAATCCGATAGAAGGAGTCAGACTTCCTAAAAACGTACAGCGTGAAATGCGTGTATTGAGCCGGGACGAGCAGGACCGGCTGATCAAAGCGGCGCGGCAGGCTCCAGAGCCTGCCGCGTTTGGCATTATATTCGATTTGTTTACCGGCCTGCGGCTGGGGGAGCTGTGCGGCTTACGGTGGCAGAACGTGGATATGGAGCAGGGAATATTTCGGGTCTGCGAAACGCGGAACCGTCTTCCCAACCACGATGACTCCATCGCGGCCTCCACCAGCGTCAAAACGGTTTCCTCGACCAAGACGGACCACTCCCGAAGGACAGTTTACCTGCTGGATGAGCTTTTGGAAGATTTGACATATTACAAAGAAATCCAAGACTCCATCGCTGCCGAGTACCCAGGCTATAATCGGGAGGGCTATGTGTTCTGCCAGGAAAACGGACAACCCTACGAACCCCGCACCTACCAGGACCTTTTCAAGCGCTGTGTGCGGCAGGCGGGAATCAAGGACGCTAATTTCCATGCGCTCCGTCACACCTTCGCCACACGATCCCTGGAAGCGGGGATGGACGTGGTGGCGCTCTCCCGGCTGCTGGGCCACGCCAATCCGTCGATCACGATGGACAAATACGGCCACGCCCTGGACGAGCACAAGCGGGCCAGCGTTGGAAAGCTGGGCGGAATCTACGCCGGAGCAAAGAAAACGCCTGCCGCAAAGAAAAGGGACGAGCGCTGAAGTGGTTTGCGGCGGGGTTGACTGGATAGACATCAGCGATTCGGAGCAAAATCCAAAATAAGCATCAGATAAGCATCAGCGAAAAATGATCCGTAACTTTTTTGATGGAAAAACCGCCGATTTTATATAAAATCGGCGGTTTTCTGGTTGCGGAGACAGGACTTGAACCTGCGACCTCCGGGTTATGAGGAGCTTTTGACGAGTGGAACTGAGAGGAATGGAAAAGTTTGCAACTTCCTGAGCAAAAATGCGTTTGATTTCTTGCGTTTTCCACCTTTTTAAACCCCTTGCGGCAGAAGGAATTGGCGTCCCGCCTATCTCCTGATGCTTTTGATAGACCTTTGATAGACGCCTGATAGACCTACTATTACCGTCTGACCACCGACAGCCAGCGCCTCCGGCGCTGCTCGTCACCAGCCCGCGAACATGACGCGCCCCGCGCGTCATGCCCGTGGGCTTTCTTTTTGCGCTTCGCCGGAAAAGGCAGCTTTGGCGAATCGTTTTTTTACGCTTTGCATATCAGGAAAGCGAATCCAACCCCTTGCATTTGCGCCCCGCCGTCCCGCCTATCGGTCCTGCGCGGTAAACCGCGCAAGGACCCCAGGCGGTACAGGCGCAAGCGCAAACTGCCACGCCCCAAACGCTTGCCGCCAAAGGCGGCAACGCGCCGGGGCAAATGCGGGGCGGGAGCGGGGGCCTCGCTCCGGGCGTCTGCCCTGCCCTGCGTATCACCCCCCGGCAACTCCGTCCGCCGGGAGCGTGACACTTGGACAGGCCGCGCGCCTGTTCTGCGGCTTTGCCTGGAACAAGCACGCTTTTGCAGCCGTCCGGCGGGAGTGCTTCACGGTTTGCCCTGTCGGGCAAGCCCTACACTCCCGCCCCCTCCGCTCGGCCCCCGCCGGGGAAGGACGGGGGACGGGAGACGAAAGGAGGCGCAAGCCATAGCCAAGCAGCACATTACGACCCTGTACCCCAGAGACGTCCGCGCCCTGTCCGCCCTGGCCCGCTGCGGCTACGTCACGGCGGACCAGCTGCGGGAAAACGGCCTCCGGGACAAACGCATCCATTCCTATTGCAAGGACGGCCTTGTGGAGCGCATCACCCACAGCCGCCCAGGGGACCGGGATGCCGACCGGGAGTGCTTCCGCCTGTCAAAAGCGGGCCGGGACCTTTGCCGGGAAGAACTGTCCTGCCGCCTGTACAACGCCCAGAATCCGGCCCATGACCTTTGCCTGTCCGACCGCTACCACGCAATCAGCCCGGAGGAACGGGCCACCTGGAAAACCGAAAGCGAGTGCCGGGATATTTTTACCGAACATATCCAGCAGTTACGGGACCAGGGGGAGGAAGAACGGGCGCAAGAGCTATGGGACAAATACCAGGATGGGCGGCTAAGTATGCCGGACGCCGTTTATACCCGCTCGGACGGCGTGACCATCGCCTTTGAAGTGATTACAAACCACTACGGAGAGGCGGAAATCTCCGCCAAGGAAGAAGCCGCCGAAGCCCTCGGCGCGACCATCGAATACTGCACAGCATGAAAGGAGGAACCCCCTTGACCAAGCTGGAAGAAAAGCAAGCCCTATGCAACCGCCACCGGGCCTTGCTTGAAATTCTCTTGAAGTATGGCACCAGCGGCGTCATGCCGCTGCCCCAGCTGCGGGCCTTGTGCCTCGCCTGGGGCCTGTACCCCAGCACCCAGGCCGTAAACCGGGCGGTTCGGGAACTCCGGGCCGCTGAAATCCTGAACCGTCAGACCTGGGTGGACAACAATTCCGATTTGCTGCTTGCCCGGAAATTTGTCTGGCGCTACTTTGCGGGAAAAGACAGCCAGGAAACAGCCACGCCCCGCCGTCCCGCAACTATGGCCCCCTACATCCTGCAAGCCCGGAAAATTGACTGGCTTTTGTCCATGGTGGAACGGGAACACCTTGCCACCTTGGAGGCGGCGGAAACCTATCTGCGTCGCCATGGCTGCACCGTGTTTCTCCGCCTGTCGGATTTGCCGGACTATTACCGCCGCTATGCCCCTGCGCTCTCGGCGGAAAACCCAGAGAACTACCGGGAGCAGCTTGCCCGCCTGGACGCTGACACCGCGCAAATCTCCGCCCTGGCCCTCCGCCAGCCGGAGAAAATCCCTTCCCCGTCCGTGGCAACGCTGGCCCAGGCCCACAGGCGCGGCATCTACATCCTGGGTATCTCTCCCAGCCGCCGCACGGTCACGCTGGCCCTGTTCGCCGGACGGCGCACAAAGGCCGCACGGGTCATGGATTGGCTCATAGACGCGCAAGCCTGGGTCAATTCCCTGCTGCTCTATTATTCCTGTACACTGGTGGTCTACGCCCTGGACAACGCCCACAGGACCACTTTACGGGCCGCGCTGACGGCCCCGGCACCGGGGCGGAAGATTACCCCCTACTGGCGGGAACGGCTCATACAGCACCACCTTGGCGGCCTTGTACGGATTGCCGTCAAGGACACCGATTTCATTTCCCGCTGGTGCGGCGGAATCCATAGAACTGATTGTTTTTAAGAAACGGAGGTATTCACTTGAACGATTTGTTTTTAACCTTTGTGGGGACAGCCCACGAGAAGTTTTATGATGATACCCTGCGGGACCTGGAAGGGGCCGAAGGCCCCCACACCCGGCCCATGGTTTACCTGCTGGCGGCGTCTGACGTTCTGCGGGCGCATTTCTGGGAGGTCTACGATAACCACGCCCACGGCATCAAGCCCGGCTGCTGGCGGGCCTCCTGGAACACCCCGGAAACCCGCCTGTTGATTGCCCTTGCCGCGAGGCTTGCCGGGGAACCGGAGGCCGGGGCCGCGCCTCTGGCCCCGGTCATGATGGACGCCCTGGCCTGGGGCCAAAGGCTGGATGAAGCCATGGGCTTTTCCAATTATGAGCCGGAGGACCCGTTAATGTAGAGTATACCGTAACTTTACAATGCGGAAGGGCGGGAAAGCTGTCAATTTAGACTGCCTTTCCGCATTGTTTTACAGATTGCAAGCCAAGCCAGATTTCAAATTTACAAGGAGGGATTGCCCTATGTCAAAAGCCGCTTATGTGCGCGTCAGCACGGCGGAGCAGAACGAGGCCCGCCAGAGGGAGGCCCTGGCCGTCCGGGGGATTGATAAATGGTTTATCGAAAAGGCCAGCGGCAAGAACACGGACCGCCCGGAGTTTCAAAAAATGCTGGATTGGGTGCGGGAGGGAGATACCATTTATATCCATGACCTGTCCCGTATCGCCAGAAGTACAAAGGACCTGTTGGACCTGCTGGACGTTCTGCAGGAAAAGGGCGTGGCTCTGGTGAGCGACAAGGAGAGCATTGACACCAGCACCGCCACGGGAAAGCTGCTGGTGACGATGGTCGCGGCAATCAACGAGTTTGAGCGGGTGAACCTGCTGGAACGCCAAAGGGAAGGTATTGCCATAGCCAAGCGGGAGGGAAAGTATAAGGGCCGCAAGGCCGTGATAGTCCCGGACCTGCCCCGGCATTATGACCGCTGGCAGCGCCGGGAGGTCAGCAAGGCCGCCCTTGTGCGGGAATTGGGAATTTCCCGGCCTACTCTGGATAGATTATTTTCTGAATATGATAACAACAAAATCGGGGTTGAATATCATCTTTGCTAGTGATATACTTTAACTATAAAAACAAATCGGGGACCTGGAGGTGCTTGTGGCATGGATAAGAAAACGAAACGGTCAGGAATAGACTTTATATCTACTTTAACACTGATTTTTATTGTACTAAAGGCAACGGGACTGATTTCGTGGTCTTGGTTGTGGGTACTAAGTCCTATCTGGCTTACGTTCTTGACTTTCGCTGTTATCTTTTCTGCTATTTTGGTCGGCGGACGAATCGTTAAAGGAAAATGGTAACTTCCAGTTTATCGGGTAATTGCTTGTAAAAGGCAACTACCCGATTCTATTTTGCAAAATAGTAATCAAGCGGGCATGAATCATCACGGAGCCGGGAGGTCCGCCACGGGCGCGGGCTGGGCGGTCACGGACAGTGGGCACAAGGCGGGGAATAAGGTTGGCCCCGCTCCATGGCAATCCTCCGCCGGAGGTCCGGCAAAATCCGCCAGCGGGTCCCCGTGAGGATTGCCGTCGCTGTCAAGCCTGCGGGCATAGGATAGGGGCGGGAGGCTTTGGCCTCCCGCCCCTGCTTTTTTGCTGTGTCGGGCTACGGGGAATCTTCCCGGCACGGCCCGAACGGTTTCCTTTTGACAAATCCAAAACGGTCCGCCCTCCGCCGGAAGCCTTCCCCTGACGGACCGATTTTATAATGTTACAAGTTTGTTACATTTCCTTTTCCGGGCTTTGGGGCGGTCCCCGGCTTTGGCGGAGAAATGTACAAATTTTTTTCGGCTATCGCGAGAACATACGTTCTAATTCGGCTAAAAAAGTACAAGAAACTGCAAAAAACCGTGTTGTTATGGGTTTCCCCCTTCTTCGCATACAATGGCCCACTTTTGCCTGATTTCGGAGTTTTCCGGCGTTCTCCCCCTCCCTTTTGACCTCTTAAACGCGGTCCGGGGGCGGGGCTGGCGGGCGGGTTTTTTACCTGTTCCGGGCTTTGAGATTCACCAGCCGAACGTGAAAATTCGGGCAGAGGGAAAGTCAACTTGAAAGGGGAACCTCATATATGCACACCTTACTGCTTGCTTTCTCCCTGCGCCTTGGCATGGTGGATTTTGCCGAGCGTATGCGCCATCTCTGCCGGGTCCTGGAACGCGGTTTACCCTCCGCACCGGGAATCACCGTCAGCATGGTGTACCACAAGCCAAAGAAAAGCATCTTCTTCCAGGGGGCGGATATTCGTGTATTTGTGGACTGCCTAAACCACCTGAACAAGACAAACATGGCCCCGTCAGACATTCCCATTATCCGCGCCGCCATTTTGGACGTAATCGCGCCCCTGGGGATTTCCATGGAGGAATTGGCCCTGGAGAGCATCGACTATTGCCAAAATGTGGTGGTCATGGACCCGGAGGAACGACGGCTTGCCATGCGCTTGTGGCATAAGACCTCCAGGCATTTCCTGAAAGCCGAGAGGATGGACCCCAAGCACAGCGAAAACGAGAACAGTCTTTACTACAAGTGCCGGGATGATTTTTACCGGGTCCAGCTGTACAACAAGCAGACCGAACGGGAGGACAAGGGCCTCGCCGCTGAATCCTATGAGCTAGGCATCCTGCGCCTGGAATACCAGCTGCGGAGGGACCACCTGCTCTATCACTGGCAGAGGTATGGAACGCCTTGCAGCTTTGACGCCTGGGCGGATTGGAGCCTCCGGGCCTACTATATGCAGCAGACGGAACGCCTGTTTTTCCGTGGGGACTTTTACACCCTCCGCCGGGCGGAAACCCTCCTGCGGAAAGCGGGCTTGCCCTCAAAGGATTTTCAGGGAATCCGGCAATTCATGGCGAACATTTCCAGGTCCGGTATGGATTGCGCTGTCAGGCAAGCCGGGTCCAGGTATCTTGCAAATAAGTACATAAATACGTTGACAGACCTGGGAATCTGCCCCATTCCAATCCCTCAAAATACACGGACGCCGTTTCTGGAAAATCCGTTCCGGGAGTTCTATGAGCGAGATTGCCGTTAAGTTATTAAATAGCGGCCTCCCGCCTTTTTGGGAGAGAGGCCGCGCAATTCTATACGAAATCGAATTTTCCGGCTTTGCATATCATACTCCACCAACTGAAAAGGAGTGTGTTCCACCATGACGGAAAATACCATCCAGGAGCGGCCCCAAATCCTCGCCGACTGCCGCTCTGTTATGACCGTAGAACAATGCGCCGAGGCGCTTCAACTATGTACAAAGCAAATACGCATCTTGTACCATGCAAAGGAAATCCAGGGGTTTCAGGTGGGCCGCGCTATTCGTATTCTGCGGGCTTCCGTGGAGGATTATATCCTCCGCCAGATGAAACAGGCGGGGTAATGCGCCCCTCCCTCCTGCTGCCAGGAAATCACCTGTAAGGGGGCCTGACGGCGGGAGGGAGAGGCGCAAGCCTCCAAGATGACGCATCTGGCGGCATCTACCTAAAAAGTGATGATTGAAAGTGAGGGTATTTTATGAAAAGGTTGAAAAAATCGTATTCCCTAACTGTAAAGCGTGGGATTTATCAAGCCGTCATTTACTTTCCCCAGCCGGACGGCAAGCGCAAGGCAAAATGGATTTCTTTGGGAATCCGGGAGGATGAAAAGGGAGCATTGAAACGGGCAAAGGAAAAGTTTGAGCAAATCCGGCAAGAGTATGATGGCATAGAGAGCGCCGACCCGCTGACAACGCTGTTTTCTGCGTACCTTCTGGAATGGATAAAGGACCGCCGGGGCCAACGTTCCGACACAACAGTTGATGAATATGAGCGTATGGCCCGTCGTTACATAAATCCATACTTTGACAGTCGCGGCGTTGTCTTGGCGGACTTGACCGCCGGGGAC
The DNA here is from genome assembly GCA_910588175.1 of uncultured Oscillibacter sp. Taxonomy (GTDB): domain Bacteria; phylum Bacillota; class Clostridia; order Oscillospirales; family Oscillospiraceae; genus Oscillibacter. Next base: position 23,369 of record CAJUQQ010000017.1, on the reverse strand, counting down.
TTGGATGACTACTATTCGGAGTTGCAAAAGCGAGGGCTTTCCCCTGCGTCTGTCATTAAACAACACGCGATTATCCGTTCCACCCTGCAATGGGCGCGGAAACACCGCTGGGTCCGGGAGAACGTGGCGGACTTGGCAGACAAACCGAGCAAAGGAAAACCCCAGGTAGAGCAGCCCTATAACGAAGCGGAGGTTGCGGAGCTTCTGAAATCCCTAGCCGGGGAACCGCTGTATATTCCGGTCCTGCTGGCGGCGGTGTTTGGTCTGCGCCGTTCGGAGGCTCTGGGGCTGCGCTGGTCTGCTATCAACTTTGAAGCCCGGACATTTACCATTGATACCACAGTCGTGCGTCAGCATCAGGACGGCAAGCTGGTAACAACGATACGGGAGGGTACTACCAAGACCGAAAACAGCGCCCGGACGCTGCCCCTGAATGATTTTGCCATGGGTCAACTGCGGCATATCAAGGAGCGCCAAGAGCATTTCAGAGACATTTGCGGCGATTGCTACGACACCCGGTATTTAGATTTTGTATGTGTCAACAAACTGGGGACCCTTATCAATCCCGACTATGTGTCCCAAACCTTTGCAAAGCAGTTGAAAAAGAATGGCTTGCGCCACATCCGCTATCACGATTTGAGGCATAGCTGCGCGTCCATCCTCTATGGCCTGGGGTATTCCTTGAAGGACATTCAGACCTGGCTTGGTCACAGCAACTATAAATTTACCGCTGATACCTACGTCCACACTGAACAGGGCGCACACGCCGCCATGGCGGAGCGGTACGGCAAGGACCTGGAAAAGCTGCTGGCGGGCTGAAAATGGCGTTGATAGACGTTTGATAGACACGCCAGGAGAAAACGGCTGCAAAAGTTGGGAAAACAGCCGATTTTGAATCAAAACCGGCTGTTTTATGGTTGCGGAGACAGGACTTGAACCTGCGACCTCCGGGTTATGAGCCCGACGAGCTACCAACTGCTCTACTCCGCGATATTCTATTAAAAGGCGGCTTGGTGCCGGTGACCGGACTCGAACCGGTACAGTATCGCTACCGGGAGATTTTAAGTCTCCTGTGTCTACCAATTCCACCACACCGGCAGCTTGTCGGCAATGATTAGGATACCACAGCCCTGCTGGGTTTGTCAAGCAAAGTTTTCAAAAAAAGCAAAAAATTTTCCGCCGCCCTTCGACGGATTCCCCGTCCCGTGGGGAATACTGATCGCAGAGCGTCAAAACAGCCGGGCAGAGGCAACCTCTTTACACGATTTCTATTCCTATTTAACTACAAAACGAGGAGGTGAAGCTTATGGAGCGCCGTTCGGAGGACAGACCCATGCGGAAAGCGCGGGAGATGTCCCAGTTTACCGCCGCGAAAACCGACCCTATGGGAAGTTGGACCGGCCAGCCCTTGGACCCCAATGATGTCCCGGTGCAGGACGCCGACGACCTGTAATCAATAATAGTCATTATAGACAAATATAGATGGATCAAATTGTGCGTTTCTTATAAAAAAGCGGCGTTGACATTCTTTGCCGCCCCTGCTAAAATGTGCCTACTCCCACATGGGAGGAACCTAGTCCCTTTGACACCGCGTTTTAGACAAGGAGGAACACACAATGACGAGAAACATTGATATAAAGAGCGAAGAGCAGGTGGGCCGCATCAACCGCCTGGCCTGTGAGGCCCCTTACGAGGTGTGGATCAGCACCGACACGGTGATGCTGGACGCCCGGTCCCTGCTGGGCCTTTACGCCCTGGTGGGCCAGCGGGCCAAGGTGGTCACCGAAGACGGCCTGAACCCCAAGATGGTGAACCGGCTGGTGGAGAAGATGTCCTGACCCGCCTCCGGCAGAACGGAACCGAAACCCGCCGCGCCTCCCCAGCCGGGAGGCGCGGCGGGTCCTTCTTCATTTTGCAATCGCGCAGCCCGCCGTCCGGACGGCCCCGCCATACCGCGCGCTTTCGCAATCCGGCAGGATCGCGGGGGAAAGCTCCTTGCCTGACGGGAAAAAATCTCGTCCATCCGCCATCCTCCGGTTCGAAATGCAGGTTCTTAGTTTTTTCATGAAACATCCAAGAATTTTCTATCGTTTTTTTTCCGGGGCCCGTCTAAAATGATAGGCGTGGTCTGGGGCGCGTCCCCGGAACGCGAAAAATTGATTGGAGGAACTATGATGAAAAAGACGTTTGCCTTGCTTCTTACCGCAGTCATGATGCTGGCTCTGCTGACCGCCTGCGGCGGCGGCGACAAGCCCGCTGACACCACGCCCCCCGCTGATACCAGCGCTCCCGCCGATACCAGCGCCCCTGCCGACACCGCCGAGCCCGAGGCTCCGGCCGCCGGCGGAAACATCGGCGTGTGCATCTACAAATTCGACGACGCCTTCATGACCACCTACCGGAATGCCCTGGAGGCCATTCTCAAGGAAAAGGGCTATGAGGTCACCGTGGTGGACGGAAACAATGACCAGGCCAAACAGAACGAGCAGATCAACACCTTCATCACCCAGGGAGTGGACGCCCTGATCATCAACCCCGTTATGACCTCTGCGGCGGACACCATCATCGCCACCGTGAAGTCCGCGGGCATCCCCACCGTGCTGATCAACCGCGAGCCCACCGCCGACCAGATGGCCGCCTATGACAAGCTGGTCTACGTTGGCTGCGACGCCGCTCAGTCCGGTACCTTCCAGGGCGAGCTGATTCTGGAGACCCCCAACGGCGGCGATATCAACGGCGACGGGAAAATCTCCTACATCATGATCCAGGGCGACCCCGAGAACATTGACGCCCAGCTCCGCACCGAGTATTCCGTCAAGGCCCTGACCGACGCCGGCAAGGAAGTCGAGCAGCTGAACCTGACCCGGGGCGATTGGGACCGCGAGAAGGGCCAGACCATCTGCGCCAACGACCTGGCTCAGTTCGGCGACAAAATTGAGGTCGTCTTCTGCAACAACGACGATATGGCCATCGGCGCCCTCCAGGCCATCCAGTCCGCCGGCCGCAAGGTCAACGAGGACATCTACCTCGTCGGCGTGGACGCCCTGGACGCCGCTCTGAACGAAGTCAGCAATGGGAACATGACCGGAACCGTCCTGAACGACGCCAACGGCCAGGCCGCCGGCGCTGTGGCGGAGATGGAGAAGCTGCTGGGCGGCGCCACCTATGCCTCCGGCGAGCAGAGCGTGTACGTGGACTACGTCAAGGTCACTCCCGAGAACGTGTCCGACTTCATGAAGTAATCCAAGTTCATCAAATCACAACGCGAAAACGTCTGACAGGGGCGCGTGCCGAAGCGCACGCGCCCCTCTTTTCCATAGCCGGCGAACACCGCGGTTCTTTGCCGGTTATGGAAAAGCAACATGAACAAGGGGGGACAGTAAATTGTCAGAATATCGTTTGGAAATGTCCGGCGTGGTCAAGACCTTCCCCGGCGTGAAGGCCCTGGATCACGCCCAGCTCAAGCTCCGCCCCGGCACGGTCCACGCGCTGATGGGAGAAAACGGCGCGGGTAAGTCCACACTGATGAAGTGCATGTTCGGCATTTACCACATGGACGAGGGCGAGGTTGTCTACGAGGGCCAGAAGGTCCAGATCAAGGGTCCCTTGGACGCGCTGAACCGGGGCATTGCCATGGTCCACCAGGAGCTCCAGCCCATCCCGGAGCGGAGCATCGGCGAGAACATCTACGTGGGCCGCTACCCCACCAAGCGCATCGGGCCCATCGTCACCGTGGACCATGAAAAGATGTACCAGGACGCGGCGGCGGTTCTGAAAGAGGTTCACCTGAATTACGACCCCAAGGCCAAGCTGGGCACCCTCAGCGTCTCCCAGATGCAGCTGGTGGAGATCGCCAAGGCCGTGTCCGCCGACTGCAAGGTGCTGATTCTGGACGAGCCCACCTCCTCCCTGACGGCGGCGGAGGTGGAGGCCCTCTTTACCATCGTTAACGAGCTTCGCCAAAAGGGCGTCTCCATCGTCTACATCTCCCACAAGATGGACGAGATCCTCCGCATCAGCGACGAGGTCACCATCATGCGGGACGGCCAGTACATCGGCACCTGGGACGCCAAGGGCCTGACCACGGATTTCATCATCACCAAGATGGTGGGCCGGGAGCTCTCCAATCTCTATCCGCCCCGGAGCAACGTCCCCGGCGAGGTGGTCTTCGAGGTGGAGGACTTCACCTCCATCAATCCCAAGAGCTTCCGCCACGCCAGCTTCCAGGTCCGCAGAGGCGAGATCCTGGGCGTGGCCGGTCTCGTCGGTGCCCAGCGCACGGAGCTGATGGAGGGCCTCTTCGGTCTCCGCTGCCACAGCGCGGGCAAGATCACCTACAAGGGAAAAGAGCTGAAAATCAACCAGCCCAAGCAGGCCATTGACAGCGGCATCGCCATGCTGACAGAGGACCGGCGGGCCACGGGCATCCTGGGCGTACTCTCCATCGCGGACAACGTGTCCATCGCCTCCCTGAACCAATATCTCATCGGCGGCTTCGTCCTGGACGACGGGAAAATTGAGCAGCTGGTTCGGGAGAACGTAGCCAAGCTCTCCATCAAGACCCCCTCGTCCAAGACGCTGATCCAGTCCCTCTCCGGCGGCAACCAGCAGAAGGTGCTGATCAGCCGGTGGCTGGCCAACGACCCGGACGTGTTCATCCTGGACGAGCCCACCCGGGGCATCGACGTAGGCGCGAAATACGAAATCTACTGCATCATCGCGGAACTGGCGAAGCAGGGCAAGAGCATCATTATGATCTCCTCCGAAATGAGCGAGCTGATTGGCATGTCCGACCGGATCATGGTCATGTGCGACGGCCGGGTCACCGGCTTCATCGACGGAAAAGACGCCAACCAGGAGAACATCATGGCCCTGGCCACCCAGTTTGAATAAGGAGGAGAGAAACTATGGAGAATAAAAAGCTCAACGCGAAAGCGGTCAAGAACTTCCTGTCCAACAACGCCATCATCATCCTGATTTTTGTCCTGGCCCTGATCGTGGGCTTCATCGCCGACAACTTCTGGACCTCGTCCAACTTTAAAAATCTGATTGTCAACGTGTCTCCCCGGTTCATCATCGCCTGCGGCGTGTCCGGCTGCCTGATCACCAAGGGCACGGACCTGTCGGCGGGCCGTCAGGTGGGCCTCTCCGCCTGCCTCGCCGCCATGATGCTCCAGAGCGTGGACTACGCCGCCCGGGCTCTGCCCTGGATGCCGGACCTGCCCTGGTTCGTGGCCCTGCTGATGGTCATCCTCATCATGGCCGTCTTCGGCGCGATCAACGGCTGCGTCATCGCCTTTTTGAAGGTCCCCCCCTTCATCGCCACCCTGGGCATGCAGACCATCGTCTATGGTCTCTGCTCCGTGGTGACGGGCAACGACCCCCTGGGCGGCTTTAAGAGCTCTTACTCCCAGGTGGCCCTGGGCTCCCTGGGCCGCGTCCCCTACCTGGCCATCTTCGCCATTCTCGTGGGACTGTTCATGCTGTTTCTGTACAACAAGACCCGCCACGGCAAATACATGTACGCCATTGGCGGCAATGAAAACGCCGCCCAGGTGGCGGGCGTCAACGTCCCGGCGACGCTGATCCGCATTTACGTCCTGGCCTCCGTCCTGTACGCCGTGGCCGGCTTCCTGGTGGGCGCCAAGGCCGGCGGCGCCTCCACCGCCACCGGAAACGGCTATGAGCTGGAAGCCATCGCGGCCTGCACCATCGGCGGTGTTTCCACCAACGGCGGCGTGGGCAAGGTCGGGGGTATCCTCGTCGGCGTGCTGGTGTTCGAGATTCTGAAAATCTGCCTCCAGTTCCTCCGTGTGGACCCGGCTTACACCTTCATCGCCCAGGGCTTGGTTATCATCGTGGCCGTGGCTCTGGACCTGCGGAAGTATCTGGCGAAAAAGTAAACAAGACCCCTGCTTGGAAGGAACTGCCAAAGCTCCGGCGCATTTCGCGCCGGAGCTTCTTTTCAAGCGGGGCTTTTTGTTGTATAATAGAAAAGACAATGAAAAGGAGGGGACTTCCATGGAGGAATACCGGGTGCTTCTGGCCGACGACGAGGAGGAGATCCGCTCCGGCATCAGCCGGAAAATCGACTGGGCCTCCCTGGGCCTTACCCTGGTGGGGGAGGCGGGCAACGGCGAGGAGGCCCTGGAGCTGGCGGAGCAGCTGCGGCCCGACGTGGTGCTCACCGATATCAAGATGCCCTTCCTGGACGGGCTGGAGCTGTGCCGCCGCCTGCGGGTCACCCTGCCGGGGGCCCGGCTGGTGGTCTTCTCCGGGTTCGACGATTTCGAGTACGCCCGCCAGGCCATGAGCCTGGGAGTATCCGAGTATATTTTAAAGCCCATTAACGCCCCGGAGCTGCGTCAAGTGCTGGAAAAGCTCCGGGACCAGCTGGACCGCCAGCGGTTGGAGCGGCGGGACATGGAGACCCTGCGCCGCCGCTATGAGGAGAGCCTGCCGGTTCTCCGGGAGCTGTTCTACACCCGGCTTTTGAGCGGTCAGATTCGCCCGGAGCAGGTCCAGGACCGGGCCGCCCGGTACGAGATCGACCTGCCCCAGGGCTTGTGGACCGCGGCCCTGGTCCATGTGGACGGCCTGGGGGACGAGGGGGAGCGGGACGAGCTGCTGCTGCTGTCCGTCCAATCCTTCCTGGAAAAGCATTTTGCCCTGGAGGGCTGCGCCGCCCGGGTGGTGCTCTACGGGGACATGGCGGCGCTGCTGGTCCACCTGGACCGGGAGGAGCGGCTGTATCCTTTACTGGAAGAGCTGGAGCGGCTTTCCCGGCTGTCCCAGAGCTATCTGGGACTGCGGCTTACCACCGGGGTGGGCCTTCCCTGCCGGGGGCCGGAGGAGCTGAACCGCAGCGCCGCCGGAGCCCGGTCCGCCCTGGATTACCGGGTGCTGGCCGGGGGAGGCCGGGTGATCTACATCGGCGACTTGGAGCCGCAGTCCGCCGCCGCCCCCTCTTTTGAGGAGGAGGACCAGCGGGCTTTGTCCGCCGCCGTAAAGCTGGGCACTCAGGAACAGGCGGAGGCGGTGGTCCGGGGGCTGATGGACCGGCTGCGCCACGCGGGGCTGTCCCTGAGCAAGTGCGACCTCTTTTTGCTGGAGGTGGTGACCTGTCTGGTGCGGCTGACCCGGTCCGGCGGCCTCCCGGTGGAGGAGGTCTTCGGGGAGAACTTCACCGGGGCGGTGTCCGTTTCCGATTTCTCCAGCCTGGAGGAGCTGGGCCGCTGGCTGGCGGAGCGCTGCGGGCGGCTTCACGATCTGCTGGGAAGACGGCGGAGCGATTCCACCTGGCAGATGGTGGAGCGGGCCAAGGATTACATCGCCGGGCACTACACCGACGAGCAGCTCAGCGTGGAGGCGCTGTGTTCCCACATCCACCTGTCCCCCACGTATTTTTCCACGGTGTTTAAACGGGAGGTAGGCATGTCCTTCACCGCCTACGTCACCAAGGTGCGGATGGAGGAGGCGGCAAGGCTCCTCCGGGAGACGGACGAGAAGACCTACCGCATCGCCGAGGCCGCGGGCTTCAGCGACCCCAACTATTTCAGCTATGTGTTCAAGCGGCATTTCGGCCTGTCCCCGTCCAAGTTCCGGGCCGCCCTTTTCTTGAAAGAAAAGGGCGCAAAAGAACTTTAGGTCCGCTCTGGTGATCTGGCGGGGCACCAAGCTGAAGCGACGGCAACGAAGGGAGGAGTTTGCATGACGATAAGACGGTGGACGGCCCTGCTTCTGGCCGCCCTGCTGGCCCTGGGTTTAACGGCCTGTCAGGATGGGAAGAGCGTGATGGGCTCCCTGGTGGAGGTTCAGACCGATGACAACGGGAATCTCACCGCTCTGGTGCTGGAGCTGGAGGGGAAGCGCACCGGCGTCCTGCTGGCGGAGAAAACCGTCGTCTGGCCCAGAGGAGAGGGAGGCTGGACCGGCGAGGAGGCCATGGAGGCCTTCCGGAAGGACCTCCAGCCGGGGAACGAGATCAGCGCGTGGTGCTATCCCCGGAAGGAAAAACTGGAGACGGCGGAGGGGGAAAGTATCCCCGCCTACTGGGGACAGAGTATCCGCATCGCCGGGATTCTGAAGCGGAACGCCCGGACCCTCCGGGACGGGACCGCCGTGGATGTCATGGAGAACGGGTCCCACGGCGATAACCGCACTTACCGGCTCCCGGACGGGACGGAACTGCTGCGGGTAACCGACAGCGGCGGGCCGGAAAACCACTATGTTATGGGCCAGGAAAGCCTTCATGATCTGAGCGAAGCGGCCCAACGGAAGATTCAGGCTTACTACAACGCACAAGAGCCCCTCTACGACGAGGAAGAAGAGCTGGAGAAGTCCTACGCCGCCTATCTGCGGCTGGGGGAGGAATTCAGCTGCGACTGGATTCAGCGGGACGTATCCCCCTGCGCCTCCAGCGAGAGGGTCCTGTACTTCCAGACCTCCCTGACCCTGCCCCTGGAGTACGGCGGGCGAATCAGCTACCATCTCCAGCTGGGCGCGGCCTTCGACCGGGCGACCGGGGAGAAGCTCTCCAACTGGGACCTGTTCGGCGTTCCCGAGGCGGAGGTCCGAAGGCGCCTCCCGGAGCTGTGCAGCTGGGCTCCGGGCACGCAGTGGCCGGAGAATATGATGGAGGTCCTGGACCCGGACTGGATCGTCTTCTTTCCGGAATCCGTGTCCGTTGACTTCCCGCCGGGGACCCTGGAGGGTGAGGACTACAACTACGGCTTCGGCGTCAACTACAAGGACGCGCCGGAGGGCTTCTTCCAGCCCTGGGCCATTCCCCAAGAGCCGGTTACGTAAAACCAGAGAGCCAGCGCCCAGGCGGTTTCAATGCCGGGCCATGGCCCGGCACTGCTTTTCCCATGGAAAAGCAGGCCATCTTGCGAGAAGGGAGAGAAGACTATGAACGTGTTCCGCCGCCTTGCCGCCAAGTTCGCGGAGCGCTACCGCACCATGAGCATTCAGATGGTCCTCTCCCTGTCCTTCACCGCCGTGGCGGCGGCGGGGATGGTGCTGATGGGGGCCAGCCTGGTCTGGCGCTTTTCCGCCGCCAGCGAGCAGCTGGTGGCGGAGAACACCCAGCGGGTGCTGGCCCAGGCCAATTTGAATCTGGACAGCTACCTCCGCCGGATGATGCGCATTTCCGATACGGTGTATTACCGGAGCATCAAGAATCTGGATTTGGCGGAGGACGACCTCACCGGGGACCTGAGCCTGCTGTACGAGGAGAACCGGGACGATCTGGTCTCCCTGGCGGTTTTTGACGGGCGGGGGGAGCTGGTGGCCGCCGTGCCGCTGTCGGCGGTGAAGCGGGACGCGCAGACGGCGGAGAGCGACTGGTTCCGGGCCGCCAGCCGGAGCATGGAAAACCTCCACTTCTCCACGCCGCATGTGCAGAACATCTTTGACGACCCGGACTACCCCTACCGCTGGGTGGTATCCCTGAGCCGTTACGTCCAGCTGACCCGGGACGGGGCCACAGGGGGCGGCGTGCTTCTGGTGGATATGAGCTTCAGCGGCATCGAGCAGGTCTGCCGGGACGTGACCCTGGGAGAGGGCGGCTATCTGTACCTGATCGACGGCGACGGAGAGCTGATTTACCATCCCCGGCAGCAGCTCATTTACGCGGGGCTGCTGGAGGAGAACAACCGGGAGGCCGCCTCCTACCGGGACGGCACCCGCCTGGAGGAATTCCAGGGCCAGTCCCGGCAGGTGACGGTAAAGACCATGGGCTACACCGGCTGGAAGCTGGTGGGGGTGGCCCCGGCCCGAAGCGGGATGGACTCCTCCCTCCAACCCATGCTGTTTGGACTGACGCTGCTGCTGTTCGCCATCTTTCTCATCGCCTTTTTGAACTACCTGATCTCCGCCCGCATTTCCGACCCCATCCGCCGCCTGGAGCGCTCCATCCGGGAGCTGGACCAAGGCCTGGCGGGGGTGGAGATCGAGGAGGGCGGCTGCTACGAGGTCCAGCGGCTCAGCCACGCCATCAGCGCCATGGTGTCCACCATGCGGCACCTGATGGACGACATCGTCCGCCAGGAGGAGCAGAAGCGCCGCAGTGAGCTGGAGGTCCTCCAGTCCCAGATCAACCCCCATTTTCTCTACAACACCCTGGATTCCGTCATCTGGATGACGGAGTCCGGCCAGCAGGAGGAGGCCATCCAGATGGTCACCTCCCTGGCCCGTCTGTTCCGCATCTCCCTCAGCAAGGGCAAGAGCGTCATTCCCCTGGCGGCCGAGCTGGAGCACGCCCGGCACTATATGAATATCCAGCAGATTCGCTTTAAAAACAAGTTTGCCGTGGAGATCGGGGCCCGCCCCGGCACCGAGGAGCTGTACACCCTAAAGCTCGTCATTCAACCCCTGCTGGAAAACGCCATCTACCACGGCTGCGCCAGCGCGGAGGATGACGGCCTCATCCGCGTCCTGGCCTACCGGGAGGGGGAGGACCTCCTGATCGACGTGGAGGACAACGGACTGGGAATGCGGCCGGAGGTGGCCGCCTCCCTTCTGGACGGGGACCGGCCCGAGGTGGGGACCGGCGGGTCCGGCATCGGCGTCCGCAATGTCCACCAGCGGGTCACCCTCACCTTTGGGGAGGGCTACGGCCTGACCATTTTCAGCGAGCCGGACGAGGGCACGCTGGTCCGCATCCGCCTGCCCGCCCTGAGCCGGGAGGAGGCGGAGCGCCGCCAGCGGGGGGAGGTTCTATGAAGTCGCGAAAAAGCAATCTGATTCAGATCGGCATTCTGGCGGTGCTGGGGCTGGCGGTGATCCTGTCCCTGCTGATTCCCCAGCTGTTCCGGGGGCGGAAAGAGCCCCAGCTGCTCTCCCTCTCCGTCATGCTCCGGGACACGGACAGCTCCGGCTGGACCGTGGCCCGGGAGGGCATGGAGCAGGCGGCGGACGAGCTGGGGGCGGAGCTCCGCTTTCTCACCCTCGCCGCCGCGGGGGACAGCGCCGAGCAGGAGGCGCTGCTCCTGCGGGAGATTGAGGGCGGCGCGGCGGCGCTGGTGGCGGTGCCGGCGGACCCGGAGGCGCTGTCCTCCGCTCTGGACCGCTGGCTGGTGGTCTGTCCGACGGTGACCCTGGAGTCCCCTATGGAGGGGGCGGCGGGGGTGGTGGCCCCGGACAACGCCGCCCTGGGGCGGCAGCTGGCGGCGGCGCTGCTGGAGGACTGGACCGGCGGCGAAGTACTGCTGCTGGATACCGCCGGGCGCTGCGCCGGCGTGGCGGAACGGCTGGCGGCGGCGGAGGCGGCGCTGACGGAGGCGGAGGTTCCCGTCCGCCGGGCGGAGACCCTGCCGGAGGGGGACGGGACCGCCTGGGTCATGGCCTTTGAGCCCTCCGCCACCCAGCGCTCCGCCGAGAAGAAGGAGGCGGAGGGACGGAGCTTCGCCCTGTACGGCGTGGGCACCACCGCCGCCATCACCGCCCAGCTGGAGCGGGGCAGCGTCGCCGCCATGGCCGCCTGGAGCGACTACGCCGCCGGGTATCTGGCGGTGCGCCGGGCGGCGGAGGCCGCCCGGGGAGAGGAGGGGGAGCTGGCGGCCCTGCCCTTCTTGATTTTGCGAGGGGAGGATATCTATGCGCCGGAGAATCAAAAGCTGCTGTTCCCCATCATGTCGTCCTCCAGCCGGTAGGCGGGGGCTGCCGGTGCTGCTGGCGGCGCTGGTGCTGCTCTCCGGCTGCGGCGGAAGGAAGGACGACAGCCTCCGCATCGGCACGGCCCTCTACACCCAGGACGACACCTTCATTTCCACCGTGGCCCAAAATCTGGAGTGGATGGTCCGGGAGGCGGAGAGCGGAACGGGGAACAAGATCACCCTCTTCACCGCCGACGGCAAAAGCAGCCAGAGCACTCAGATGGACCAGGTAGACCGCTTCCTGGCCCGGGGGTGCGATGTGCTGTTCGTGAACCTGGTGGACCGGACGGCGGCGGCGGTGATCGCCGACAAGGCGGAGGCCGAGGGCGTGCCCCTGATCTTCTTCAACCGCCAGCCGGTGGCGGAGGACATCCAGCGCTGGGAGCGGATCTACTATGTGGGAGCCGACGCCCGGGAGAGCGGCGAGCTCCAGGGAAAGCTGGTGCTGGACGCCTGGCGGGCGGACCGGGAAACCCTGGACCGCAGCGGCGACGGAATTCTCCAGTACGTGATGCTGGAGGGGGAGCCGGGGCACCAGGACTCCCTCCTGCGGACGGAATACGCCGTCAAGGCCGTCACCGACGGCGGCGTGGAAGTGGAAAAGCTGGCCAACGAGACCGCCAACTGGAACCGGGCCCAGGCCGCCGCCCGGACGGCCCAGTGGCTAGAGGAGTTCGGGGAGGGCATCGAGGTCATTTTCGCCAACAACGACGACATGGCCCTGGGGGCTATCGACGCCCTGGCGGATACGCCCCGGGACCGCTGGCCCCTCATCGTGGGGGTGGACGCCACGGCCCCGGCGCTGGAGGCGGTGGCGGCGGGACAGCTCTACGGCACCGTTCACAACGACGGCCGGGGCCAGGCGCAGGCGATGATGGACCTGGCCCTGGCCCTCTGGGAGGGGGAGGAGCCGGCCGTGGAGCTGGTGGAGGGCCATTACATTTGGCTGCCTTACCGGGCGGTGACGCGGGAGAATTTGGAGGAATTTCTGGAACAGTGAAACCGGGACCGGCCTTTTAGCCGGTCCCGGTTTTTTAGAAGCGGTACCAATTGCCGCGAAGCGGAGTGCTGAGGCGATTGGTACCGCTTCTTACTCCACGTGGAAGCGGAACGCCGCCGTGTGGTCAAACACCTCGCCCGCCCGAAGAACGCAGGAGGGGAAGTTGGCGTGGTTGGGGGAATCGGGGTAGAACTGGGTCTCCAGGCAGAAGCCCCAGCGGTTGGCATAGGCCGCGCCGCCCTTTCCGGCGGGACAGCCGTCCAGATAGTTCCCCGTGTAGAACTGGACGCCGGGGAGGGTGGAGAGGACCTCCATGGAGATGCCGGTGGCAGGGGAGGCCGCCCGGGCGATGGGCCGGAGCGTCCCCGCCTCGCCGTTGGGAATCCAGTTGTGGTCATAACCCCCGGCCTGGAGGAGCTGAGGGAAGTCCTCCCCAATTCGGGCCCCGATGGGCGCGGTCCGGCGGAGATCCATGGGGGTGCCCTCCACCGGGGCGATTTCACCGGTGGGGATGGACAGGGGGTCCGTGGGGGTATAGCGGTCCGCCAGGAGTTGGATGGTCTGGTCCAGAACCGGGCCGCTGTCGTGGCCGGAGAGGTTGAAATAGGCGTGGTTCGTCAGATTGCAGACGGTGTCCCGGTCGCACTCCGCCCGGTAGCCGATGGTCAGCCCCTCCTCCGTCAGCGTGTAGGTGACGCGGACCGTCAGGTTTCCGGGGTAACCCTCCTCCCCGTCGGGGCTGAACAGGGAGAGGGCGAGGCGGTCGTCCCCCGCTTCTTCCACAGTCCAAACCCGCTGGTTGAAGCCCACCAGGCCGCCGTGGAGATGGTTGACCCCGTTGTTGTTGGCGGCCAGCTGATAGGTTTGGCCGTTCAGCGAAAATTTCGCCCCGCCGATGCGGTTGGCATACCGGCCCACCAGGGCCCCCAGGGACTTGCCGTGGGTCCGGTAGGGCTCCAGCGCGTCGAAGCCCAGGAGGACGTCCACCGGCTTGCCCGACCGATCCGGGACGCGGAGGGACTGGAGAGAGCCGCCGAAGGTGATGATTTGGCAGGAGAGCGCCCCGGCGGCCAGCGTGTAGAGCTCGACGGGCGTACCGTCCGGCATTGTGCCGAAAGGAATGGGAACAGACATGGGAATACCCTCTTTCCAATTTAAATTAGCAGAATCAGCATAGCACATTTTTCCGCCCCGGTCAAAGGGTTTTGTCCCGGGACAACGCATGAATGTCCCCTTTGCCTCATAGGCTTAACCGACGAGTACAAGCAAAAGGGGGAGCATCATGAAAAGAGGAATCACGCTGCTGTGCGCTGCGCTGCTGCTGACCACCGGCGCCCGGGCGGTGGAGGTGTCCGCGCCGTCGGCCATTTTGATGGAGAAAGAGACAGGGACCGTCCTCTTCGCCAAGGACGAGCACAAGCAGCTGGAGCCCGCCAGCGTCACCAAGGTGATGACGCTGCTTCTGACCATGGAGGCCGTGGACAGCGGCCAGCTGAAATACGACGATATGGTGGCGGCCTCCGCCCACGCCTGCTCCATGGGCGGGTCCCAGATCTGGCTGAAGGAGCACGAACAGCTCAGCGTCAGCGACATGCTGAAGGCCGTCTGCGTGGTCTCCGCCAACGACTGCGCCGTGGCCCTGGCGGAGACGGTGGCGGGCAGCGAGGACGCCTTTGTGGAGCGGATGAACCAGCGGGCGGCGGAGCTGGGGATGAAGGACACCACCTTTCAAAACGCCACGGGCCTCCCGGCGGCGGGGCACGTCACCTCCGCCTATGACATCGCCCTGATGAGCCGGGAGCTGATCCTGAACCATCCGGACATCCGGCAGTACACCACCATCTGGATGGACACCCTGCGCGGCGGGGAGTCCCAGCTGGTGAACACGAACCGGCTGGTGCGGTTCTACGAGGGGGCCACGGGTCTCAAAACCGGCTCCACCGACAGCGCCCTCTACTGCCTCTCCGCCACGGCGGAGCGGGAGGGCATGGAGCTGATCGCCGTCATCATGAAGGGGGCCACCTCGGCCCAGCGCTTTGAGGACGCCCAAGCCCTTTTGAGCCATGGCTTCGCCTCCTACGCCCTGCGGAAGATCGTCCCGGATCAGGCCTTGCCTCCGGTGCCGGTGGAGCTGGGGGCCCAGGCCACCGTCCAGCCGGTGCTGGGGGAGGGAAGCACGCTGCTGCTGGAGAAGGCCAAGGCCGGAAACCTCAGCCAGTCCGTGACGCTGGAGGAGAGCGCCGCCGCCCCTGTGGCCCTGGGGGACCGGCTGGGGACCTTGACCGTCTCCTCCGGAGAAGAGGTCGTGGCGGAGCTCCCCCTGCTGGCGGGGGAGGAGGTGCCCCGGGTAACCTTTGGGCAGATGTTCCTGCGCCTTCTGCGGACGGCCTGCCTGGCGGAATAAGAACCTGTATTCATAACCGGAGGATGCCGGATGGGCGAGGATTTTTCCCGCCGGACAAGGAAATTTTTCGCAGGAATCCTGACGGATTTCAAGGAAAATTGACGCGGTATGGAGAGAAAAAGACCGCTCATACGGCGTCCAACGGTTGTGCATACAGGTTCTAAGCCCGTGGAACGCGGGACGGACCCGAAAAGACGGGGGCCGTTTCCGGGGCGCGGCCCTTGGCGGGGCGGCGGCCCGGCGGGATTTTCCCGCCGCTTTGGGGGGAGGCGTGTTTCGGCGGTCTGAAAAATTTGCCCTGGAATCAGCGGAGGTTCGCCTCCGCTGATTCTGTGAACAATTGGCAAAATATGAATTATGGATTGTTTTTTCCTCCGGAGTGTGGTATCCTTAAAACACAAGGCCACAGCAATTTAAAATGACAGGAGTGTTTGACTATGGTTAGATTGATTATGGGCATGAAAGGTTCCGGCAAAACCAAGCAGCTCATCGAAATGATTAACAACGCGGCGAAGGACGAACCCGGAAACGTGGTCTGCATCGAGGCCAATCGGAATATGACCTACGATATCCACTATCACATCCGCCTGATCGACGCGCATGAATACAAACTCAACGGCTACGACCTGCTCCAGGGCTTTATCAGCGGCCTCCACGCGGGGAACTATGACATCTCCCACATGTTCATCGACAACTTCTGCAAAATCGTGGGCAGAGAGGTGGACGGAGAGACCGAGACCTTCCTGAACTGGCTGGACGGCTTCGGCGAGCGGAACAACATCAAGTTCACCGTCACCATCAGCGGAGACCCCGCCGCCGCCACCGACGGAATGCGGCGCTTCCTGTAAGCGGCCGAAGGCGTATCAAAAAATCCCCCGTTCCTTTTGGAACGGGGGATTTTATTACGGCATAGCTTCCAGAATCTCCGGCAGGGCGTGGTTCAGATCGGACAGGCACAGGTGCCCGCCGCCGAACAGCCGGGCCAGCTGGGTCCTCTCCCGGATGGACTGCCCGCTGTGATACCAGATGTCGGGGCCCGTTTCCCGGGTCAGATAGGCGGAGGCGTAACGGTCGGAGTAATGGACCCGAGCGCCCAGCTCCTCCTGAATAACGGCCAGCTCCTCGCCGGTGACGGCGGTGGGGGTCCGGCTGTCCCAGTAGGCGGCGGTGGAGGTCAGCAGCAGCGTCAGCTTATCCGCGTCCACCACGCCCCGGAGGCGGTTCAGAGCGTAGTAGACCTGCTCCAGGGGCTCCAGAGGGGCGACGGTCCGCCCGGCGGCGGTTTCCTTCTTGTGGTCGAAGCGGAGGACCAGCCGGTCCGCCGCCTCGCCCAGGGCGGCGTAGTCATAGCCGAAGATGGTGCCCTTCCAGGAGGGGGCCTCCGCCCCGATGTACAGCGGCCGGTCCTCCAGCCCCTCCCGGAGGAGCTGGGCCAAGGCGGTGAGCACATCCCGCTGGGAGACGGTGGTCAGGCCGGAGACCTCCAGGAACAGGCCGTCGTAGCGCCCGTCCTCCACCGCCTGGAGCAGCACGGCGGCCAGCTTTTCCGCGTCGCCCTCCCGGATGTGGTAGCCTCCGCCGGTGACGTAGAGCAGCGCCTTGGCCCCGGCGGCGGAGACGGCGTTGCGGAGGGTCAGGGATTCCTTGTCGCTCATGGAGACGGAGACTTGCGGCTCGCCGTTGTAGGTCAGCTTGGCGGCGGCGATGCCCACGGCCTCATAGCCCTTCAGATCCGGCAGATTCTCCATCGAGCCGGTGATGCCGACCCGGCTGGTGGTGGGGTCGTGGAGCTTGTCGTACAGCCGCATCAGGATGGCGGCGGCCTGTTCCCGGGTGACGTGTCCCTCCGGGGAGAAGGCGGTGACGGAGGTGCCGTCCATCAGGCCCATGCCATAGGCCATGACAATGTAGCCGTTGTTGGCCTTCACGTCCCGGAAGGGGAGGGACATGTCCTGAATCAGCCCGGCGACGCTGCCGTACCCCAGGGCCCGGACCAGCATAGACGCGGCCTCGCTGCGGGTGATGAGGGCGTCGGGGCGGAAGCTGCCGTCCTGGGCGGTGATGGCCCCCTGGCGGAAGGCGGTTTCGATGGCGCCGGCGTACCACTCCTTTTCGGACACGTCGTCATAGACGGCCCGGGCGGGGGAGGTGGGCTTCCAGCCCAGGGCCCGGCACAGCACCACCAGGAACTCGGCCCGGGACATCTCCTTTCCCACGCCGAAGCTGCCGTCGGACTCGGGATAGAAGTACCGCAGAGCCACGCAGCGGTCAATGTCCGCCTTGGCCCAGAAATCTTCCGGCACGTCGGAGAGGGCGGAGGCGGGAAGGGTCAGCAGACCCGCCAGCAGGGCGCACAGCAGAAGGCAGGAGAGGACTCGTTTCAGTCGTTTCATATATTTCAGCTCCTTCATCGTTGACATGGTCCCTAGTCTAACAGATTTTTCCCCGTTCGTCAAACGCAAGCTGTCGAGGACCGGCGCCGGGAAAACTTTTTGGGAAAAAGGCCTTGACTTGGAGTCCACTCCAGGTGCTATGCTGGGAAGGAAAAAGACGGCAGGGAGGCAGAGCTATGACGATTCGGGAAGTGAGTGAGCGGTACGGTCTTTCCACCGATACCCTCCGTTATTATGAACGGGTGGGTCTGATTCCGCCGGTGCCCCGGTCCGGAGGCGGCGCGCGGGATTACGACCCGGCGTCCCTGGCTTGGGTGGAGCTGATTAAATGTATGCGCTCCGCCGGGGTGGGCATTGAGGCGCTGTCGGAGTATTGCCGCCTGTTCCAGCAGGGGGAGGAGACGCTGGAGGCCCGGAAGGCGCTTCTGGTGGAACAGCGGCGGCAGCTCTTGGAGCGGATGGGGGACATGAGAAGGTCTCTGGAGCGGCTGGATGAGAAGATTGAACATTACGAACAGGACTTGGCCCTGAAGGAGCGGGCGCTCCGGGGCGGCTGAGGGGGAAAGCGAGGGGAGGCTTCCGCCGGAAGCCGGACGCCCCCGTCCGTCACCGGCCCCCGTCCAACTCCTGGAACACCCGGCGGGAATAGACCGCCGCCAGCGCCGCCGCCCCAGCGGCCCCCAGCAGCACGGCCCAGGCCGGACAGCGCTCGAACAGGGCTCCGTAAACCGCCTGGCCCACAGGGGCCGCGCAGTTGGACACCGCCATGATGAAGGCCATCACCTTCCCCAGCAGGTCCGGCGGGGTCTGCCCCTGGACGGCGGCGCTGAGCACCACCACCAGCAGGGTGGACAGCACCATGACGGCGAAGCTCATGGCTGTCACGCCCCACCAGCCCAGGGCGGGCGGAACCCCCGGCAGCAGAACCGCCCCCATGCCCGCCGCCGTCAGGCTGGCGGCCAGCAGCACGGCGCTCCCCCGGCGGAGCCGCAGCCGGGGACCCAGGCAGGCCGTCAGCAGGCCGCCGAAAAGCCCGCCCAGGCCCATGGCCCCCTGGGTGAGCCCCAGGCGGCTGTCGCTCATGCCCAACACCTGGACCACCGCCACGGGGATGCCCACCACCAGGGCGGCGGACAGCACCAGGTTAAAGAGGGCCAGCACCAGCATGACGGACAAAAACACCGGCTTTTCCCGGCGGACGAAGCGCCAGCTCTCCCCCAAATCCTGCCGGACCGTGGAGAGCACGCCTCCCGCCGCCGCCCGGGGCCGGTGGGGAATGCGGATGAATAATTCCATGACGGCGGAGAGGAAAAAGCACGCCATGCCGACCCACAGAATGGGCCGGAGCCCGAAGGCCCCGAACAGCACGCCGCCAATCACCGGCCCCAGCAGGGCGGACAAGGTCTGCACCATGTTGATGACCGCGTTGGCGCTGGTGAGCTGCTCCGGCCCCGCCAGGAGGGGAATGCTGGCCTGCACCGCCGGCTGATAGGCCCCGGCGATGCCATACAGCAGCATGAGACAGGCCGCCATCAGCGGCACAAGGGGGGCCCGGCCCAAAAGGAGGGTGAAGGCCAGAATCAGGCCCGCTGTGGAGAAGTCCAGGACGACCATAATGTTCCGTTTGTTCACCCGGTCCGCCACCACGCCGCCGATGGGCGCGCACAGCACGGCGGGCACGAAGGCCGCCGCTCCCACCGCGCCGAACAGGGCGGGAGACCCGGTCTGCCGCAGCAGGTACAGCGGCAGGGCAAAGCGCAGGATGGCGTTGCCGAAAAGGGAGATGATCTGCCCGGCGACCACCAGGGAGAAGTCCCGGCGGAACAGGGGCGCTTGGCTTGTGTGCATAAGAATGCTCCTTCTTTCTCAAATTTTAAAGACCGACCGTCGGTCTTTATATATCCAAAAAGAAACTGCCCGCGCGCGGCAGCTCTTTTCAGCCGTGGGTTTCCCCGTTCCAAGACGGAGGATGGGCCATTTCCGCATAGCTCAGCAGGGCGTCGACGATCTCCTGGTCAATGAGCCCGTCAATGCCGAAGCTGAGAAACAACTGATTATACACGGCGCATCGGGACCGGATCTCTTCCGGCGTGGTGGGCTGGGTGATGGGGTTGATCCACACGTCCGACAGCATCATCATGGCCTCCGCCAGCTCCTTGGGGTGCTCCGTGCGGATGGAGCCGTCGGCGATCCCCTGGCGGATAACGGGCTCCACAAAGCCGGGCACGACTTCCGTGAAGATGCTGCGCAGCTCCGTCGCCAGAAACTTGGCGTTGTCCATGAGATAGGGCATCATGCAGAACATCTTGGCCTGCCGCTCCGGCTGGAGGGAGGCCTTGAACATGGCCCGGATTTTCTCCAGGCCGTTCAGCGCGGGGTTGTCCCGGACTTGGGCCAGCACCTCGCCGTTCCGCCGGCCGATGCGGTCGCAGACGGCGTAAAGAATCTCCTCCTTAGAGGCGAAGTGGTGGTAGATGGCCCCCTTGGACAGGCCCGTCTCCTGGATGATCTCCTGGAGAGAGGCCCGGTCATAGCCCTTTTCAATGAACAGCCGCTCCGCCGTGTCCAGGATTTTCCGCACCGTTTCCTCCGGGAATTTATTCCGGGCGATAGGGCATCCCTCCAAACAAACCAACGGTCTGTTTGGAGTATAGCACCCTGCCGCCCTGCTGTCAAGAGAAAGCGGAGGGAAAGGCCCGGGTTCGGAGCGGTTCGAAGGGAACCGTTCCCGTCCGGCTATTTCTGCGTCTGCTCCAGGCTCCGCAGGTGGTTTCGTAGAACTAAATTGATGTAAGACGAAAGCTGGCGGTCATCCTCTTCCGCTAATATGCGAAGTTTTTTGACAACTTCTTCGTCTAGGGAAAGACTGACTCTGACTTTTAATGGCCGCGTAGAGTGCTCCACAAATATCACCTCTCCCACAAGATACTACTTCTTAAGGGAAAATATTGACAAATCATATAAGTTATTATAGAATATCACAAAGTAATAATGTTGGGAGAAAGACTTATGCTGAATGATATTGATGTTCTGCGTCAGATGTACGCCACGCTCTGCGGGAGCATAGACGACGCGCTGACGCTTTTGGAGTGGGGCAACGTCTGGGACGCGAAAAAAAATCTTCAGCGGGGACTGGAAATCGCCGAAGAACTTTACATTGCCGGAGACCAGGCTGCGGACGATCTGGCGAAACTCCGGAAGCGCTGATAGGCTCTGGTTTTTAGGGCCTGCTATTTTTTTCACAAGAGCCGCTTTTCGCTCTTGCTTTTTGGAGGAAAACGGGGTATATTAACAGGGTACACGCAGCGCCCAGGCGGCCGTCCGCGCAGGCGCTTGGCAACTATGAAGGAGGAACAGATATGTCTACGAAAGCCTATTACCCCAGAACCGAGATCGGGCCCGGCAAGGTCGGGTTCTCCAAGACCCGCTCCATCATCGAGGCCCCCTTCTACGGCAACAATGTCGTGAAGATCAACTCCCTCCGCGAGGCCTATGACATGGCCAAAAATTCTCCCGGCACCGTGGTCACCGACATGCCCGTCTACCGGGGCGAGGAATTCGGCCTGGAGCCCGACGCCAAGGTCCTGCTGTTCAATGACGGCTCCATCACCGGCCGTTACGCCGCCGCCCGCCGGATCACCGGAAAGCCCGGCGTGGACACCACCGCCCTGGACAAGATCGTCATGGACGCCGTCTATGACACCCGCTGGAAGACCATGTACCACGCCGAGGTCTTCATCGGCCTGGACCCCGAGTTCATGGTGAAGGCCCATCTGCTGATCCCCGAGGGGGAGGAAAACCTCCTCTACAACTGGATGCTGAACTTCCAGTACCAGTCCGACGAGTACGTCAAGATGTACAAGAAATCCAAGCCCGTGGGCGGCGGCAAGGAGTCCGACATCTATATCTTCTCCGATCCCCAGTGGACCGGCGCGCCGGGCCGGGAGGACATCTGCGATCCCAAGTGCCTGTGCTACTTCAACACCGACACCAACTGCGCCGCCATCCTGGGCATGCGCTACTTCGGCGAGCATAAGAAGGGCACGCTGACCCTGGCCTGGGCCATCGCCAACCGCAACGGCTACGCCTCCTGCCACGGCGGACAGAAGGAGTACACCCTGGACGACGGCAGCAAGTACGTGGCGGCGGTCTTCGGCCTGTCCGGCTCCGGCAAGTCCACCCTGACCCACGCCAAGCACAGCGGAAAATATCCCTCCATCAAGGTGCTGCATGATGATGCGTTCATCATCAACTCCGACACCTGCGCCTCCATCGCCCTGGAGCCTACCTATTTCGACAAGACCGCCGACTATCCCGTCCCCTCTGAGGACAACAAGTATCTGCTGACCGCCCAGAACTGCTCCGCCACCCTGGACGACGAGGGCAAGATCGTCCTGGTCACCGAGGATGTGCGGAACGGCAACGGCCGGGCCATCAAGAGCAAGCTGTGGTCCCCCAACCGGGTGGATAAGATCGACTCCCCCGTCAACGCCATCTTCTGGATCATGAAGGACCCCACCATTCCCCCCATCGTGAAGCTCAGCGGCGCGTCCCTGGCCTCCGTCATGGGCGCCACCCTGGCCACCAAGCGCTCCAGCGCCGAGCGGCTGAAGGAGGGCGTGGACCCCAACGCCCTGGTTGTGGAGCCCTACGCCAACCCCTTCCGCACCTATCCGCTGGTGAACGACTATGAGAAGTTCAAGAAGCTGGTGGCGGAAAAGAATGTGGCCTGCTATATCATCAACACCGGCGACTTCATGGGCAAAAAGGTCCAGAAGGAAGACACCCTGGGCATTCTCGAGGCCGTGGTCGAGGGCAAGGCCAAGTTTGAGACCTGGGGCCCCTTCGAGGACATCGAGATCTTCAAGTGGGAGGGCTTTGTGCCCGACCTGAGCGACAAGGCGTATGTCGAGCAGCTCAAGGCCCGCATGCAGGACCGGCTGAACTACGTCACCAACCTGGATACCGAAGAGGGCGGCTTCAATAAGCTGCCGGAGGACGCCGCCGCGGCCATCAAGAAGGTTGTGGACGAGGCGAACACCCTGTAAGCATCCGGCGATTCGGAGGGCGGACCATCGGTCCGTCCTCTCAGGCTGGCGAAAAAGTATTTTCGCCAGCCTGAGCAAGTTTTCAGAACTTTTAAAAAGTTCTGAAAACTTCTGATTGAAAACGAAAGGAACCCTTCCTGGGTTCCTCTCGTAACTCTCTTCCTTCCCGTTGATGGAGTTTTTACCGTTTTTTGACACTCTGGGAGGGCGGACCATCGGTCCGCCCTCTTTTCCAAACGAGGACAGAAAGGAGCGCTTTATGGAACTGTGGAAGAGGCCCATCTGGCGGGTGCCCCTGGTGCTGGCCGCGCTGGGCGTCCTAAACCGCCTGCTCAGCTTGGCCGGGGGCGTGATCTGGGGCTCGATTCAGCGGGCCCGGGGGCCCGGGCCAGACGGAACTACCGTTTTAACCACCGGTTACCTGTCGGAGATCGTGGCCGTCCTGGGCTGTCTGCTGTTCTGGTGGGCGGGGTGGAGGTTTCTCCGGGGGCTGACCCGGCGGGAAATCTTCCGGTCCGCGACCGTCATGGTCCTGGTAAACGCCGCCCTGCTGGCGGCGGAGCAGATCGGGCAGGCCGTCACCGGAAGCTATCCCCTGTGGGTGTACCATCTCTGGGTTCTGGAGGAGGGAAGCGGCTGGGTGAACCAGCTGTTCCTGCGGCTGTTCCAAGCGTTGGGGAGCACGTCCCTCCTGTGGGTGATTCCCGGCATCTTCGCGCCGTATCTCTATCTCGTGTTTGGAGTCAAAGCCTCCGGCTAAGCCGGCGGGTTCCAAGCCCAATAAGAAGCGGACCGCCCTTGGGCGGTCCGCTTCAGAGTGTCGAAAAACGGTAAAAACTCCATCAACGGGAAGGAAGAGAGTTACGA
>CAJUQQ010000016.1 GCA_910588175.1 uncultured Oscillibacter sp. | reverse complement strand
TAAAGGTCTGAAAACTTGCTCAGGCTGGCGAAAACACTTTTTCGACAGCCTGAGGGCCCGCCTTGCGGCGGGCCCTCTGCTCACTCCGTATAGGCCCGGACCGCGTCCCGCAGAAAAACGGCGCAGCCGGGGACCTCCTTGTCATAATAGACAGTGAAGCGCTGGTCCGCCGTGTACAGCTCCGCCACACCCCGGTGGGCCTGGGGCGTGTACTTGGCCCAAGTATAGGACAGCCAGCGGCGGTGGAGCTCCGCGATTCTCCGGCCCTCCGGGCCCGCCGGGGCCTCTTTGGCCCGGACGGCGGCGGCCAGGGCGGAGAGAATTTCCGCCTCCAGGGCCTTCCATTGGCCGTGCTCCTCCTCTGTCATGGAGAGGAGCCTGGCGTTGGACGCCTCCACGGCCTCGGGGCCGTACTGTTCCCGGATTTCCTTTCCGTATTGCTCCTCGTTGGCCTCCACGGCCCGGCGCTTGAACGCCTCGAATTTTTCCTTGTCGGACATTTGGGTTCCTCCTTTTGCCTCGTCGATGGTTTTCTCTACTGTCAGGATCAGGGCGTCCAGCCTCCGCCGCCGGGCCTCCAGCTCCGTCAGATGGCTCTGCAGCGCCGCCAGACGGTCGAAGCCCGGCGCGTCCAGGATTTCCCGGACGGCCTCCAGTTCCAGCCCCAGCTCCTTGTAAAAGAGAATGGCCTGGAGCCGGTTCACCTCCTCGGGGCCATAGAGGCGGTAGCCCGCCTCCGTGGTCCGCCGGGGCTTGAGCAGACCCTTTTGGTCGTACCAGCGCAGGGCCCGGGGCGTCACCCCGGCCAGCTCCGCCAGGGCCTTTACGGTGTATTCCATAGCTGTATCCCTCCTGACAAACTGGAGTATAAGGGCTGACGTTACGGCAAGGTCAAGGGGAATCTGAACATTTCCCGAAAAAATTTTCATTGCCTTCCAGGCGAAGGTCCGATACTATATAAAAGAACCACTTCATCAACCAAGGAGGACCCTGCCATGGACCGTTTTTCCATCCTCGTAGGCGATATCACCCAATCCGACGCCCAGGCCATTGTCAACGCTGCCAACACCACCCTGCTGGGCGGCAGCGGCGTGGACGGAGCCATCCACCGCGCCGCCGGGCCAGAGCTCCTTGCGGAGTGCCGGACCCTAGGGGGCTGTGAAACCGGACAGGCCAAGCTGACCCGGGGCTACAACCTCCCCGCGAAATACGTGCTCCACACCCCCGGCCCCATCTGGCGGGGCGGGAAGGCCGGAGAGGCGGCGCTGCTGGCCTCCTGTTACCGCTCCTGCCTGTGTCTGGCGGCGGAGCACGGCATAGAAACCGTGGATTTCCCCTCCATCTCCACCGGGGTGTACGGCTATCCTATGGCCCAGGCCGCCGGCGTGGCCCTGAAAGCCATCATGGACTTTTTGTGGGAGCACGGCCTGCCCCGCCGGGTGCGGATGGTCTGTCACACCGAGGCGGCGGCGGAAATTTACCGGCAGACCTACAACATGTGGTACGCCGGGGAGAAGGCGGATCGGCTGTGAACGAAAAAAGGGCGGACCGATGGGTCCGCTCTCTTTCCGGAATCTCCGGCGTTTCGTTACTCCTCCCGGGGGCCCGGTAAGTATTCCTCCCCCGCCGGGACCATCGTCAACTGCCCCGCCGACAGCTCCGTCAGCCGGGCCGCGAAGGCCTCCGCCCCTTCCTGGGAAAAGGCGGCGTGGAGGGTCACCTCCGCCCCGTAGTCCGCGTCCCGGAGAACGCCCTCCTGGGCGGTGATCTCCAGTTTCAGCCGCTCCAGAAGCGGATAGGGGCAGGGCACGTCCCAGAGGGTCCAGAGGCTCACCCAGGCGGTGCCCGCCGCGTCCAGACCGTCCCTGGCCCCCCGGCCATAGGCCCGGGTCAGGCCCCCGGCCCCCAGCAGCACGCCGCCGAAGTACCGGGTGACCACACAGCAGACGTTGGTGACCTCCTGGCGCTGAAAGACGTTCAGCATGGGCTGGCCCGCGGTGCCCTGGGGCTCGCCGTCGTCGGAGTAGCGGACCGCGCCGCCCTCTCGAAGGAGGTAGCACCAGCAGTGGTGCCGGGCGTCGTAGTGCCGCTTGCGGACCTCCTCGATCTTGGCCCGGGCCTCTGCCTCGGACTCCACCCGCCAGAGGTTGGTGATGAAGCGGGAGCGTTTTTCGGTGAATTCGGTTTCCGCGTCTGTGAAGGGAACCCGGTAGCCGGACATGGACAGCGCCTCCTTTCGGGGGTGTTTTTGTGCGTAGTACGATACCGCTGGCGGTCGCGGGGGACGGGCGGACACGCAGATCCGCCCTTTTCCCGGAACCTCCGTACCATCGGTAAACCGTTTTTAAATTTCCTCCGGCGCCTCTTCCGAGGGCGGCAACATCTCCCGGACATCGGTGCGGCCCAGCAGGTAATCGGCGTTGACCTGGAAATGGTCTGCCAGGGCGAAGAAAACCTCAATACCCGGCAAACCCTCGTCCAGCTCAATCCTTTGATAATGCCGCATGACAATGCCAATTTCTTTAGCAACCTGTTCCTGAGTTTCTTTTCGTTCCTTGCGGAGCTTTTTCAATCTTTTTCCCAATTTCATATGCTCACCCTTGACATGCTGAACTTAGCATGTTATAATCAAAATATGCTAAGTTCAGCATATTTTGATTTGGAGGTACAATCATGTCTGATTTCATGCTCTGGCTCCACGCCAACTACATCAAGCCGCAAATTGACAGCGTGCCGAAACAGGACTATGCTTTTCACCTGGACATTGTGCGCAACAACCTGCGCCCCGCCGAACAGGACAGCCTGGACAAAGCCCTGGAATTCACGGCCATCCAGGCCTTCCTCCTGGGCCTGCGCACCGGGGAGGGACTGGCATATTCCCGCCGGGTCTCCCGAGGCTCGTACCTCTGAGCCGAGGGTGGCCCTCAGCCGTCCGTAAACGCCGCCACCCGTCCCAGGGTCCGGGGCGTACACACCGCCGTCACATCGATGGTCTCCCCATACTCCACCTTCTCCACCTTGGCCTCTTTATAGAGAAGGTCCAAAAGCCCCCCCTGGTCATAGGGCAGGTGAATGGTGACCCGCCGGGAGCCCTTGTCCAGCCGCTGGGCAATCATCTCCAGCAGCTTGTCCACTCCCGCGCCGCTTTTGGCGGAGAGGGCGCAGATGTCCTCCCCGTGGGGCATGATCTCCCCCGGGGGCAGGAGGTCGGCCTTGTTGAACACGTCGATGCGGGGCAGTTCTCCCGCCCCCAGCTCCAGAATCAGGTCCTCCACCACCCGGGCCTGTCCCTGCCAGTCCGGGCTGGACACGTCGATGACGTGGACCAGCAGATCCGCGTACTCCAGCTCCTCCAGCGTGGCCTTGAAGGCCTCTACCAGCTGGTGGGGGAGCTTGCGGATAAAGCCCACCGTGTCGCTGAGCACCGCGTCCGTGGTGTCGCTGACGTGAAGCAGGCGGCTGGTGGTGTCCAGAGTGTCGAACAGCCGGTTGTTGGCCGGGATGCCCGCCCCGGTGAGGCGGTTTAAAAGGGTGGATTTCCCGGCGTTGGTATAGCCCACCAGGGCCACCACCGGGATTTCGTTTTTCCGCCGCTGGCGGCGCTGGGTGTTCCGCACCCGGCGCACATCCTCCAGGTCCTCCCGGAGCTTGTCGATCTTCCGGTGGATGTGCCGCCGGTCGGTTTCCAGCTGGGTTTCGCCGGGGCCCTTGGAGCCGATGGGGCCGCTGCCGCTGGTGCCCGCCTGGCGCTCCAGGTGGGTCCACATGCCCGTGAGGCGGGGCAGCAAATACTGATATTGGGCCAGCTCCACCTGGAGCCGCCCCTCCCGGGTCCGGGCCCGCTGGGCGAAGATGTCCAGAATCAGCCCGCAGCGGTCTAGGACCTGAACCCCCAGCAGCTCCGTCAAACAGCGGAGCTGGGAGGGGGAGAGGTCGTTGTCGAAAATGACCATGGTGGCTTCCGTGTTTTCGCAGTAGAGCTTCACCTCGGCGCATTTGCCCTCGCCGATGAAGGTGCGGGGATCGGGGCTGCTCCGGTTTTGCAAAACCTGTCCCACGGTCTCTCCCCCGGCGGTTTCCACCAGGGCGGAGAGCTCCTCCAGGGTGTCCTCTCCGGCGTTTTCCTCCCGCTTGAGAACCGGGGAGTTCAGGCCCACTAATACCACTTTGTCTCGAATCTTGTCTGTCTCTCGCATAGTACCTCTTGTTATGATGATCTGGCGGAGTACGCCTCTACGATTTCACCGGTGTAGGCCCGGTGCCAGCCGCCCTTGGCCCCGTAGCTGGGCAGGATGTCCGCCTCCCCGGCGGGGAGGACCCGGGCGGCTTCCAAGTCCTGGGCGTAGAGGGTCCGGCACACCAGCACCAGCTCCGCCTCCTCGAAGAAGGGGGCTTCGCCCGCGCCGGTGCGGACCGTCAGGCCGCACTCCTTGATTTTGTCCATGTCCCGGCCGCTCTTCGTGCCGCAGAGGGCCATGGCGTTTTTCATGTCCTTGGGGAGGACGGAGACGGTGAAATACGCCTGATCCTCCATAAACTGATAGGTGTACCGCTCCGGCCGCACGTAGACCGTGCAGGTTTGCAGACCCCACAGCCGTCCCGCCTGGCACCAGCCGATGGTCATGGTGTTGCGGCGGTCCGCCGTTCCGGCGGTGAGCAGGGCGTTTTCCGCCCCCAGGGCCGGGAGAAGGTCCCGGATAACGGTTTGGGGGTCCGTGAGATGTAAGCGCATGGCGGAGGACTCCTTTCTAAATTCCACTGTTTCCAGTATATGCGTTTTCCGAAAAAACGCAACGGGAAATTTCGGGGGCGTCATCGCGTATTTTGTCACGGGTTCAGGGTCCGGATTTCCTCCTGGAGGTTTTCCAGAAACCGGGCGGCGTGGCCGCCGTCCATCTGGGTGTGATGGAACTGGAAGGAGATGGGCAGGGACGCCCGCCAGAGCTTCTTCCGGTACGTTCCCCAGACCAGGAAGGGGTTGTTGTAGCATCCGGCGTAGATGTTCACCGCCCCGTCGATCTCGGTTTGCGGCAGGGCGGAGGTCCCGATGACCGTGTAATCGCCGTTTAAATCATAGGGCCGGCCGGTCTCCCGCACCTGGGCGGTGAGGGCCAGATAGTCCCGGCGGAACTGGTCCAGGCTCTCGGAGAAGGGAAGGTCGCAGGCGGCGATGCCCCCGTCCTCTAACGCCACGATGGTGTTGACCGCCAGATTTCCGCAGCGGATCAGCCTGTCTCCCACCGGGAGGGTGTAGAACTCCTCCACCCGGGAGGCGGCTTTCCCGACGCACCAGCAGAGCAGCAGGTTGAATTTCAGGCCGCCCCGGCGGCTCAGCCGTACCAGCCGGGTGACATCCAGGGTTTTCACCAGCGTCACCATGGGCATGGGGGCCTTCATCCACAGCGCGAAGGCCTCCGCCCGGCTGGTCTGTTTCGGGTCCAGTTCTTCCATAATTCCTCCTTACGGCTCTTTCTTCTCCGTCAAAAATTCCCGGGCCGCCAGAGCCCTTTGGACCAGCATCCCAACCACCGCATAGCTGGCAAGGCCGTAGTCCGTCCAATAAAGAGGCTCCTTTGCCAAGGGGTTCCCCCCGGCGTCTACAAAGCGCTTGCGGACGGTGTCCCAGAAGCCGAAGGACAGCCTCCGCTCCCGCTCCGTCACAGGCAGATTGCCGACGGTCTCAAAGTACCCCCGGGACCAGGGCAGGCGGTTGATGACTACCGGCGGGATCAGCAGCGGGGCGGCGTCCAAATAGGCGGGGACGCCCCTGTCGGGGACCCGCCGGTCATAGATGTAAATCAGGCTCATTCCGTTGACAAAGCTATCCCGGCTCTCAACCTTCAGCCGGATGATCTGTCCGCAGTAAAACGTTCCAGGAATGGGCTGGAGCAGGAAGACGTCTCCCTCCCGGAGGCGCTTGCGGGATGGGGTCAGGGGAATGAGCTCCGTAAACGCCTGGTCGGACATGGGGGCCTCCTTTCCGGAAAGAACAGAAAAAGAGCGCGCCGGACTACGGCGCGCTCTTTTGAATGTGAATGTGTCGGACTCACTTGTCCAGGCCGAACCTCTTGTTGAACTTCGCGACCCGGCCGCCGGTGTCCACCAGCTTCTGCTTGCCGGTGAAGAAGGGGTGACACTTAGAGCAGACTTCCACCTTGATATCCTTCTTGGTAGAACCTGTCTCAATCACATTACCGCAGGCGCATGTAATCGTAGTCTGCTGATAATTGGGATGGATTCCTTCCTTCATTGCTCTGTTCACCCCTTTCTAAAACGAAGTGCGCTATAACAGCATTTGTCAGTATAGCACGCCGGTTTTTAAAATGCAAGCCTTTTCTTCGATTTGGGAGAGATTATTTTTTTCAAGCTCCCCTCGCGTCCCTCCCGGGAGCGCGGCAGAAGAGCGCCGTCCTCACGTTCTACGCCGCAGCGCCCCCAAACCACAGGCCAGAAGGAACAGCGCCAGGTTCGCCGCCACCACCGTGGCCCCCACCGGCGTGGACCAGGCGAAGGACACGGTCAGCCCCGCGCAGAAGCACCCGACCGACGTGACGGCGGCGCAGAGGGTCACTCCCCGGAAGCTCCGGAAGAGCCGCATGGCCGTCAAAGCCGGGAAAATCACCAGGGAGGAAATCAGCATGGCCCCCATCATCCGCATTCCCAGCACAATGGTCAGCGCCGTCAGGATGGCGAGGAGGGCGTTGTACCGCTCCGCCTTCAGGCCCGTGGCCCGGGAGAAGCTCTCGTCAAAGGTCACGGCAAAAATCCGATGGTAGAACAGGCTGAACAGTACCAGCACTGCGGCGCAGAGAACCACCGACAAAACCACGTCCGCCCGGCTCATGGCCAGGACGCTGCCGAACATGTAATTGTCCACGTCCGTGGTCATGCCGGAGGTCTTGGAAATCACCAGCACCCCCAGAGCCAGGGAGGAGGCGCTGACTGCGGCGATGGCGGCGTCGCTGTTCCACCGGGGGCTGTCCGCCACACGGAGGAGGAGGAAGGCCGCCGCGACCACCACGGGAATGGAAAAGTACAGCGGTGTGAAACCCAGGGCCGCCGCCATGGCCAGAGCCCCAAAGGACACATGGCTCAGGCCGTCGCCGATCATGGAGTACCGCTTCAGCACCAGGGGCACCCCCAGCAGGGCGGCGCACAGGCTCACCAATCCCCCGGCGATCAGGGCCCGCTGAATAAAGGGGAAGGAGAACATTTCCAATAAGCTCATTCCGCGGCCTCCTTGAAGCGTTTTCCGTAGGGGGAGGCCAGATACTCCGCCGGGGTCCCCAGGAAGGTCCCCCGTTGGCCGATGTGCAGGACGCTTCCCGCGTCCCGGAGGGCGGGGCGAAGATCGTGGGTAACCATGACCATGGCCATGCCCTCCTTCTTATTCAAATAGTTCAGGGTTTTGTAAAGGTCCTGGGCGGCGGCGGGGTCCAGCCCGGTGACGGGCTCGTCCAGAATCAAAAGCCGGCTGGCGGCGCAGAGGGCCCGGGCCAGAAGCACCCGCTGCTGCTGGCCTCCGGAGAGGTCCCGGTAGCTCTGGCTTCTCAATTCCAGGGCCCCCAGCTTCCCCAGGTTCATCAGCGCTTGGGACCGCTGGGCGGCGGAGTAGAAGAACCGCAGCCCCTTCCGGTTCAGAAAGCCGGAGAGGACCACCTCCTCCACCGTGGCGGGGAAGTCCCGCTGGGCCTTGGTCTGCTGGGGGAGGTAGCCCACCGCCCCCCGCTCCAGCTCCGCCGCCCGCTCAATGCTTCCCGCCAGAGGCGGCAGGAGACCCAAAAGTCCCCGGAGCAGGGTGGATTTCCCGGAGCCGTTGTCCCCCACGATGCAGAGATAGTCCCCGCTCCGGACCCGGAGGTCCAGATGACGCAGGACGCTTTGCCCCTCGTAGCCTAGGGACAGGTCCCGGCAGACAATCAGATCGGTACGCTCCATTATTCGCCTCCTGGTTTCAGACTGTAAATTGCTGCCATCTTACAGCGGGACGGGAAAAAAGTCAAGGGGCGGGCTTCTCTTCTTGAATTGCCGAAGTCCCCGTGATACAATCAGGACAGCCCACTCCCCCCACATTTTTACGGAAAGGACACTTTACCATGACCGTCTCGGAATGGAAAACCCTCTGGCTGGAAGAGGAATCCCAGGCCCACATCCACGGCTGGGATTTCTCCCATATTCAAGGCCGGTTTGAGGAGGAGCACGACCTCCCCTGGAGCTATCGGGCCCTGGTCCGGGAATATCTGCGGGACGATCAGTCTCTTCTGGATTACGACACCGGAGGCGGCGAGTTCCTCCTCTCCCTGGGCCATCCGCCGGACAAAACCGCCGCCACGGAGGGTTATCCGCCCAATGTCCGGCTCTGCCGCAAGATTCTTTCCCCCCGGAAAATCACCTTCCGGGAGTGCGCGGACCCCTCGGCGGTCCCCTTCCCGGATGAGAGCTTTGACCTGATCCTCAACCGCCACGGGTCCTTTGACCCGGCGGAGCTGTTCCGCCTTTTGAAGCCCGGCGGCGTGTTTCTCACGGAGCAGGTGGGGGAGGACAATGACCGGGACCTGGTGGAACGGGTCCTCCCAGGGACGCCCAAGCCCTTTCCCCACAAAAACCTCCGGGAGCAGAGGGCGGCCTTTGAGACAGCGGGCTTTCGGATTCTCCGGGGAGAGGAGGCCTTCCGGCCCATTCGGTTCTACGACGTGGGAGCCTTCGTCTGGTTTGCCCGGGTCATCGCGTGGGAGTTTCCCGGCTTTTCTGTGGAGCGCTGCCTGGACCGCCTTCTGGTCTTGCAGGAGGAGCTTGCGCGGAACGGCTGTATTCGGGGGACCATCCACCGCTATCTCATCGCCGCGCGGAAAGAACCCTGACAGGAGGCCGCCCTATGGACAAGCATACCCTTTTAAAACAGTATTTTGGACACAGCGGCTTCCGCCCCGGGCAGGAGCCGCTGACAGACGCCCTGCTCAGCGGCCGGGACGCCCTGGGCGTCATGCCCACCGGGGCGGGGAAGTCCGTGTGCTACCAGCTTCCCGCCCTGCTGCTGCCGGGGCTGACCCTGGTGATCTCCCCCCTCATCTCCCTGATGAAGGACCAGGTAGCCGCCCTGGCTCAGGCGGGCATCCCCGCCGCGTACATCAACTCCTCCTTGGACCTGGAAGAATACCGGGAGGTCTGCCGCCGAGTCCGCCGGGGGGAGTGCAAGCTCCTGTACGTCGCGCCGGAGCGGCTCCAGGCGGAGGGCTTCCGCCGCCTGCTGGGGGAACTGCCCGTCTCCCTGGTGGCGGTGGACGAGGCCCACTGCGTTTCCCAGTGGGGGCAGGACTTCCGGCCCAGCTATCTGGAGATTGCGGAGCTGGTCCGCGCCCTCCCGGTCCGGCCCCCGGTGGGGGCCTTTACCGCCACCGCCACGGCGGCGGTGCGGCAGGACATTGAGACCCTGCTGGAGCTCCGGGATCCTCTGCGGATCACCACTGGCTTTGACCGGCCCAACCTCTTTTTCGAGGTGGCCCGGCCCAAGGACAAAGAGCAATGGCTCAGCCGCTTCCTGGCCCAGCGCCCGGAGCAGACCGGCATCGTCTACTGTGCCACCCGAAAGAACGTGGACGCCGTCACCGCCGCCCTGCTGGCCCAGGGTGTTCCCGCCGCCCGGTATCACGCCGGGATGGAGGACGGTGAACGCCGCCGGAGTCAGGAGGCCTTTGTCTATGACCAGATTCGGGTTATGGTGGCCACCAACGCCTTCGGCATGGGCATCGACAAATCCAACGTGGGCTTCGTGGTCCACTACAATATGCCCAAGGACTTGGAGAGCTACTATCAGGAGGCGGGACGGGCCGGACGGGACGGCAGTCCCGCCCGCTGTGTCCTGCTTTACGCGCCCGGAGATGTGCGGACGGCGAAATTCCTCATCGCCAATTCTCAGGAGGCCCAGGAGGGGGACCCGGACCGTCTCCGCCGGGACCTGAGCCGCCTGGACCGGATGGTGGGCTACTGCAAGACCACCGGCTGTCTCCGGGCGGAGCTTCTGGACTACTTCGGCGAGATCCACGGGGGCCGCTGCGGAAACTGCGGGAACTGTGCCGGGGACTTCACGGAGCGGGACATCACCGTGGAGGCCCAGAAAATCCTCTCCGCCGTGGCCCGGGTGGAAAAGCGCTATGCCCATGGCCTGGGGGCCGCCGCCATTATCAAGCTCCTCCGGGGCAGCCGGGATCAGCGGACCCTCCAGCTGGGGCTGGACCAGCTTCCCACCTACGGGGCCCTGAAAGGCGTGGACCGGGACCGCATCCAGCGGTATATGGACGTTCTGATGGAGGAGGGCTGTCTCCGCAGCGACGGGGAGGAGTACCCTGTCCTCCGGCTGGCGGCCCGGGCGGGGGACGTGCTTTTCCGGGGAAAGCAGGTTTTTTTCCGGGAACAGGTTTCCCGGACAGAACCTCTCCCGGCCAAGGGGGGAAGCGCCGGGAGAACCGCCCGGACGGCCTCCGGCCAGGAAGACGGCGGTTTGCTGGAGGCGCTGAAGGCCCTCCGTTCCCGCCTGGCCCAGGAGGCGGGAGTCCCCGCCTACATGATCTTCTCCAACGCCGCGCTGGCGGATATGGCGGCCCTCCGGCCCATGAACCTGGAGGAGTTTTTACAGGTTTCCGGCGTGGGAAAGGTCAAGGCGGAGCGCTATGGCAGCGCCTTTCTGGAGGCCGTCCGGAACTGGCGGGCGGGGGTGGGGGAATAGCCCCTCCCGCCAGTGGACGGGCTGTTGTCGAATGTTTGGATATCTCTGGGAATAATCGTTTACGCGCCTTAGATACTATCCACAAAAAAACCGGTGGATTTCTTCGGAACTGTACAAAAATGGTATAGTCTTCTTGACTGGCAGCGGTCTCCTGTGCTAAAATACGGACGTATTTTCTGGAGGGCGCAACGCCCCTCCTCCCAGGAAATTTTGGAAAGGGGATATCCCCTTTCCCCGCGCTGAAAAGCGCGGGGACCAGGACTCCGAGGGGGAGGAGCGCGTGCTTTTCGGGGAAATCATTTGAAAAGGAGAAAAGAAGTCATGAAGAAGTTTCTCGCGCTGATGCTCACTCTTGCCATGGCCCTGTCCCTGGCCGCCTGCGGCGGCGACAAGGGCGGCGAAACCACTCCCCCCGCCGACGGCGGACAGCAGTCCCAGCCCGCCGATACCGGCAGCGACGCCGAGCCCGCCGCCACCGGCGACGAAAGCTACAACATCTCCGTCATCCTGAAGACCACCGCCTCCGAGTATTGGAGCTATGTGGTGGCCGGTGCCGAGGCTTACGGCGAAGAGCACCCCAACGTGACGGTCAATGTCAAGGGCGCCACCTCCGAAACCGCCTATGACGAACAGCTGAACATGATCGAAACCGACATGAACAACGCCGACATCGACGGTTATGTCATCGCCCCCCTCCAGGCGGACATGGTGACCACCATCATCGCCGGACAGACCAAGCCCATCGTGGCCGTGGATACCGACATTGATGCCCCCGAGGTTCTCTCCTTCGTCGGCACCGGCAACGAGGCCGCCGGCAAGCTGGGCGGCGAGGCCGCCGCGAAGCTGGCCAAGGAGCGTGGCTGGGAAGAGATCAAGTGCATCGAGATCTGCGGCGTTCAGGGCGACTCCACCAACGAGGCCCGGAAGGCCGGCTATAAGGCGGGCATCGAGGCCGCCGGCGGCATCTTCCTGGAGGACGAGACCCAGTACGCCAACGCCGAGGCCAACCAGGCCGTGGCCTGCATGGAAGCCATCATGCAGAACCACCCCGAGGGAATCGCCGTGATCTGCGCCAACAACGACGACATGGCCATGGCCGCCGCCCGGACCGCCGCCGGCAACCCCGCCTATGAGAACACCGTGTTCCTGGGCTTCGACGGCATCCAGTCCGCCTGCAACTCCATCCTCGCCGGTGAGGAGACCATGTCCGTCTGCCAGGAAGGCTACAACATGGGTTATGAGTCCGTCGCCTCCGTGGTCCGCGCCCTCCAGGGCGAGACCCTGGACGAGTTCGTGGACGCCGGCGCCAGCATCGTCGACCCCGACACCGCTCAGGCCCGTCTGGAGCAGCTCCAGGGCTACCTGGCCTAATACGCGAATAAGCCGTACATCCCTTTTGAAGTGAGTGGAAGGGGCCCCGTTCCGGCTCCGCCGGAGCGGGGCCCCTTTTCTCTTCCTCCTGTCACATATTTCCAGAACCCAGTGTGTCGCGAAACCCTTGATTTCCAAGAGAATGAGGTGATTATTAGGTGGGCGAATACGTAGTTGAGCTGAGAAACGTAACCAAGCGCTTCCCCGGCGTGGTGGCCCTGCACAACATGCAGCTGGCCGTGAAGCCGGGCGAGATCCACGGGCTGATCGGTGAGAACGGCGCGGGCAAATCCACGCTGATCAAGGTTCTCACCGGCGTCCATATGGCGGATGAGGGCGAGATCTATGTCCACGGCGAAAAAAAGGTGTTCAAGAACCCCAACGAGTCCGCCGCAGCGGGCATTGCCTGCGTGTATCAGGAGCTAAACATTGAAAAGCTCCTCAGCGTTACGGACAATATCTTTATCAACAAGTGGACCAAAAAGGGCCTGCTTCTGGACTATGACTCCATGCACAAGAAAGCCGCTGAGGTCATGCAGTCCTTGGGTCAGGACATCGATCCCAGGAAGGCCGCGGGCACCTTTGGCATGGGCGTCCAGCAGATGATTGAGATCGCCAAAGCGGTGCTGATTGACGCGAAGATGATCATCATGGACGAGCCGACCTCCTCCTTGGGAGAGAAGGAGGTCAAGCAGCTGATGGCCACCTGCCGGGAGCTGAAGGCCCGGGGTGTGGGCATCCTCTTTGTCTCTCACAAGCTGGAGGAGCTCTTCGAGCTCTGCGACCGGGTGACCGTCATTCGGGACGGCGAGTTTATCGAGACCCGGGACATTCAGGACTGGACCAACGACTCCCTGATCGCCTCCATGGTGGGCCGGACGCTGGACAACCTGTTCCCCAAGGAGTTCGGCAGCAAGGGCGAGTGCATGCTGAAGGTGGAAGACCTCTCCATCGGCGGCGTGCTGCGGAACGTCAGCTTTGAGGCTTACGGCGGACAGGTTCTGGGTCTCAGCGGCCTGGTGGGCGCGGGACGGACGGAGACCGTCCGGGCCGTGTTCGGCGCGGACCCCATCGACGGCGGCAAAATCTACGTCAAGGGCAAAGAGGTCCATATCAAGAACCCCAAGCAGGCCATCGCGGCGGGCATCGCCCTGCTGACCGAGGACCGGAAGGGCCAGGGTTTGGTGCTGGCCCAGACCATCCGCACCAATCTGATTCTCTCCAGCTTCAAGCGGCATTCCACCGGCATGTTCCTGGACGAGAAGAAGATTGAGGAGAGCGGCCAGGGACACATTCAGTCCTTGCGCATCAAGACCCCCTCCATCGACGAGATTGTGGGCCAGCTCTCCGGCGGCAACCAGCAAAAGGTTGTCATCGGCAAATGGATTAACAACGACGCCGATATCTACATCTTTGACGAACCCACCCGGGGCATCGACGTGGGCGCCAAGGTTGAGGTTTACAATGTTATGAACAGCCTGGTGAAGGCTGGAAAATGCGTCATCATGATTTCCTCCGAAATGCCGGAGATCCTGGGCATGAGCGACCGGGTGGTTGTCATGCGGGGCGGCCGGGTCATGGCCGAAGTGGACCGGGACAGCAAGCATTTCAATCAGGAGGACATCATGAAAGCGGCTTGGGGAGGTAGTTTAGATGACTAAGAAAAAAAGCGGCGCGGGCGTACAGCTTGGTACCGTCCTGGCGCTGGTGGTAATGTGCGCGTTCCTTGCCATCGCGGATAAAAACTTCTACAGCTACAGCAACATCATGAGCATCTTCAAGCAGACCGCCTTCAACGCCTTCCTGGCCGTGGGCATGCTGCTCTGCCTGATTACCGCGGGCATCGACCTGTCCGTGGGCGCCAACGCCATCTTCTGCGCCTGCCTCATGGGCGCGCTGAAAAACTCCGGGCTTACCAACGGCATCCTGCTGATGATCATCGCCATTCTGGCGGGCGGCTTCATGGGCCTGATCAACGGCACCCTGCTGACCCGCCTGCACCTGCCCCATCCCTTCGTGTCCACCCTGGGCATGAAGAACGTGCTGTGGGGCCTGGCCCTGGTGGTCACCGGGAACCAGATGATCAACAACTTCCCGGACTCCGTCACCTTCCTGGGCTACCGCACCGTGGGCGGCTCCAGCGCCAACAACGGTTTCCCGGTCAGCTTCATCGTGGTGTTTGTCCTGTATATTATCATGCACATCTTCCTGACCCGGACGGCCCTGGGCCGCTCCATCTACTGCGCCGGCGGCAACATCGAGGCCACCCGGCTCTCCGGCATCAACACCGCCAACGTCCTGACCTTCTGCTACACCCTCTCCGGCGTCACCGCCGCTCTGGGCGGCATCGTCTCTGTGGGCCGGTCCGGCATCTGCAACGGCTCCATGGCAAACTACGCCTATGATACCGACGCCATTGCGGCCTGCATCATCGGCGGAGCCTCCTTCACCGGCGGCAAGGGCACCATGGCGGGTACCATGGTGGGCTGCCTGATCATCGCGGTGCTCCGCAACGGCTTCACCCTGCTGTCCATCGATTCCTCTGTCCAGAACATCGTCCTGGGTCTGGTCATCATCCTGGCCGTCTTCATGGACGTGGTCCGGGCCGGCCTGGAGGCCAAGAACCGCCGCATGGCCGCCGCCGCCAAGCAGGAGGCCGAGGAGAAGGAGAAGGTCGCGAAGTAATGAAAAAAGTAAAAATCGGCGTGGTGGGCCTGGGCCGTCTGGGCAAGGTCCACGCCCAAAATATCCGCTATAAAATTCCCGGCGCGGAGCTGACGGCGGCTTGCTCCATCGTCCCCGCCGAGCTGGAGTACGCCAAAAACGAGCTGGGCGTCACCGACGTTTACACGGACTACAAAGAGATGCTGGCGAAAGCCGACATCGACGCGGTGGTCATCGTCACCACCTCCAGCGAGCACTGCTGGCAGATCGAGGCCGCCCTGGACGCCGGGAAGCACGTCTTCTCCGAGAAGCCCCTGGGCGTGGATGTGGCCCAGTGCAAGCAGGCCGAGGCCGCCGTGGAGCGGCACCCGGAGCTCACCTTCATGCTGGGCTTCATGCGCCGCTATGACAAATCCTACTCCTACGCCAAGCAGAAGATTGAGGAGGGAGCCATTGGCACGCCTTATCTGGTGAAGGCCACCGGCATCGACCCGGAGGCGTTTGTGGAGGGGGCCATCCGGTTCGCCAAGAACTCCGGCGGCATCTTCCTGGACATGGCCATCCACGACATCGACCTGATGCGCTGGTTCCTGGGCTGCGAGGCCACGGAGGTCTACGCCATGGGCGCCACCTTCAAGCACCCGGAATTCCGGGACGCCGGGGACGACGAGACGGGCGTTGCCGTCTACAAGTTTGAAAACGGCGCCATGGGCATGATTCATGTGGGCCGGACGGCTCCCTACGGCTACCACGTGGAGACGGAGATCGTGGGCACCGAAGGGTCTATCCGCATCTCCGCCGTCCCGGAGAAGAACCAGGCCCGGCTGTACAACCAAAACGGCGTGTGCGCCGAGTGCGTGGGCTCCTTCCCGGAGCGGTTCGAGGAAGCCTACCTCATCGAGGTCCAGGAGTTTGTGGACTGCGTGCTCCAGGGGAAGACCCCCGGCGTCAGCGTCTACGACGGGACCAAGTCCACCGCCATCGGCTACGCCACCACCGAAGCGTGGAAAACCGGCAAGGCTGTGAAAATCTGATACTTTCTGGATACGGGGACTCTTGGCGGCTTTGCCGCTTCGAGTCCCCGTATGCTCGGAGGGCAGCGGTTCCAAAGAACCTTCACGCGCTCTGTAGTTAGGTGGTCAATCGAAATGAAGCGGCGGCAGCGAACCATTTCGCTGCCGCCGCTTTGTTTGGGTCAAACACCGGACTGCCCGAGGGCGTGAAAGCTCTTTTGGTGCCGTTTTCCGCTGTGGGGACGCACTCCACTGCGATTCTGCTCCGCAAAATCGAGGGCCGTTGCGGCCTCCCGGGAAAAGTCACAGACCCGCTGCTCCAGGTAGATGGCCTTCAGCCGTTTTCCCACCTGCTCCAGGCTCCGGGACTCCGCCACGGCCCGCCCAGCGGCGGTAAGGTCCGGCAGGGTCTTGTTCAGGAGGCCCGAAACGATCTCGTGAAAGTCCCCGTCCGCCGAGGCCTTGTAGATGGTATTCCCGTGCTCCAGCCAGCCGCCGTACACCGGAATGTCCCGCAGCACCGTGGGCACGCCGCAGGCCAGGGCCTCCAGCACCACGATGCCCTCCGTCTCCTCGTGGCTGAGGAAGGCGAACACGTCCGCTCCCTGATAGGCCTCCCGCAGCTCCTCCCGGCCCACAAAGCCGGGAAAGAGAACGTTGTCCGGGGCGTTCCGCATCGCCTGCACGATTTCCTGGGGAATGAGCTTGGGGTTGGTCCAGCCAAACCAGATAAAGGCGGCCTCCGGTATCCGGCGGGCCAGCTCCAGGAACTCGGGCAGTCCCTTTCGGGCGATGGTGTGGCCCACGGAGACCACCACCTGTTTGTCCTCCGCCAGCCCGTACCGGGCCCGAAGGGCGGGGCGGGCGGCGGGGTCCGGGTGGAAAAAGTCCGTGTCCACGCCGTTGGAGATGCTGTATACCGGTTTTTTCAGGCCGTAGCTCTCCAGCAGCTCCCGGGAATACTCCGTGGGAGTCAGCACCACGTCCCCCAGGCCGTAGCAGAAGGTAATCCACCGCTTGAACAGGGGAGCCAGGGCGTTGGAGCCCTTGAAGGAGGAGCGGAAGTCCTCCATGGTGGAGTGGCCGTACCAGACCACCTTCCGCCGCCGGAGCTTGGCCCCCAGGGCGGCGAACACGGAGTCCGGCAGGATGGTGTTCACATGGACGGCGGCGGCGTCCGCCGTCCAGCGGTCCGTGGTGGCCACGCCGGAGCGCCGGAGGCACTCCCGCTGGTGGCGGATGGCCTGTCCCACGCCGCTGCGGCCAACGATTTTTTCGCCGCCGCTGTAAATATAGATACGCATACAGCCTCCTTGCCCCAGTGGGTTGCCTCGCTGGTGCTCCGCGGTTTTCCGGCCCGCGGTCCGCCGGTTTTAATCGGGTGATTTTCTGATTTAGGGCGCACAAATCCAAGCGGACGGGTTGTCCGCTTTTTTTACAAGCTGAGTTTTCCGCAAGAACCGTCGATTTATGACGGCAAATTTTTCAGAATCCCGGGAACAGCACCTTCCACAGAGCCACCAGGCCCATGCTGTACAGGGCGATGTTGAAGGGCTTCCCCAGGAGGATGATGGCGGTGTACCGCTTCCAGGTCATGCTGGTGGTGCCCGCCAGATAGCAGAGGAAGTCGTCCGGGGCGATGGGCAGGAAGATGGACCAGAAGAAAAGCTTGGCGAAGCGGTCCCGCTTTTCGGTCCAGGCGTCGTATTTTTCAATGGTCTTCTCGGAGAACAGCAGGTACAGCAGGGGCCGCCCGCAGTTCTTCGCCACGGCGAAGGCCAGGAGGGAGCCGATGCAGATGCCCACGTAGTTATAGGTAAAGCCCCAGATGGGCCCGAAGAGCACCACCCCCACCAGACACCCCAGGCCTCCCGGCAGGACGGGCACCACCACCTGTACCGCCTGAAAGGCGGTGAACAGCAGCGCTCCGGCAAAGCCCCACTTGGTGACCAACTCCTGGAGCTTCTCCTGGGAGGTCAGAATCCCCGTCTGCCAGCCCCAGACGGCCACCGCCACGCAGATGGCGAAGCCGATGAGGGACGCCGCCTGAAGGGCCCGCTTTTCAATGGGAACCGTTTGCTGTTTCATGCCGGAATCCTCCGTAACGAGCTTCGCTCGATCTGCTCTAAGTAAATGGTCTCTACCCGCTGGGCAAAGCGCTGGGCGGAATACTCCTCCCCGGTTTCCCGGGCGGCCCGGCACAGGGCCTCCCGCCGCTGGGGATGGGCCAGGAACTCCTCCAACCGCTGGCGGAAATCCGCCTCGCTACGGTACTGCCAGCCGTTTTCCCCGTCCCGGACCACGCCCAGAAGGCAGGGGTCCGCCCGGCAGAGCACCGGCACGCCCGCCGCCAGGGCCTCGGCATAGGTAAGGCCCTGGGTCTCGCTGGTAGAGGCGCTGACGAACAGGCTGCCCAGCTGATACCAGTCCGCCACCTGCTCCGCTGGGACCATGCCGGCGAAGACCACGTCCGGAGTGGCGAGACCCAGGTCCGCCGCCGCGCTCTCCAGCCGTTTGCGGTCCGGCCCGTCCCCCACCAGGAGAAGGGTCACGCCCCCCGGGCCCATGTTGGCACGGAAGCGCAGGAGTTCATCCACCCGCTTTTCCTCGGCCAGACGCCCCACGAAGACCAGCACCGTCCGGTCCTGCGGGATGTCCAGACTGGCCCGGAGCACCGCGCTGCGGAGGGGATCCGGCTCGCGCTGGAAGTGCCGGAGATCAATGCCGGAGGGCACCACGAAAACGGGCTTCTGCACGCCGTAGCCCTGGAGGAGCAGCCGCACCTTTCCCGTGGGGGCGATGAGGCAGTCCGTATGGGAGGCGGCCCAGCGGGTGAAGACGGCGGCGGCCTTCTTGCCGAAGCGGACGTTGGGAGAAAAGTAGTGGGTGTAGTCCTCGTACACCGTGTGATAGGTGTGGACCAGGGGGATATTCAGCTCCTCGGCAATGCGCCGGGCCAGGAAGAAGGTGGAGAACTCGCACTGGGAGTGGACCACGTCGGGGCCCCACTCCACGATTTCCCGGACCCATTTCCCCGCCAGGGCGGTCCGCAGACGGGCCCCGGGGTAAACCAGCCCCGCCGCCACGGAGCCAAGGTATGTCACGCCGTCCCGCTTGCAGGAGCGGCGGTTCTGGGAGAGGGTCAGCACCCGGACCTCGTGGCCCCGGGCCTCCAGCTCACGGCGGAGATTCTTCACCGAGGTGACCACACCGTTCACCGCGGGAATGTACCAGTCAGATGTAATCAAGATTTTCATGGCAAACCTCGTTTCTCATGTCTCAAGTATATTACGGGACAGCCGGGGGGAATTCTTCAAGGCGTTTGAAAAATTTTCCCTCCTGTGTTATTGTACTATCGTATTAGCAATAATAATACAGTTAATACAGATTGTCAAGAGGGGCCGGAAGATTTTTTCCAAAGCGGAACCCGGTATGTTATTGGTAAGCATACACCATTTACTGGAAAAGAACGTTACAAAAGGGGTACAGTTTTGTAACCTTTCGTCATTTTTGCCCCTCTCCCGGGAGAAGAAAAACCGCTCTGTCCCCATTGACAAAGCGGCGAGTTTTGGTATAATGAATATAGAAGGGCGCTGTCGCATGGCAGTCAGCCCTGATCCGTCAAATCGTGATTTTCACGTTGACCGTTCGGGAACCAGCCGAGCGGTCAACACGCTTTTGGGGCTAAGTACGCCAGCAGCAGCAACACCGCCGCCAGCGACACCGTATAGCGCAGGACTTTCATCCAACGCCCGTTTCCCATCCGCCTCACCCCCTTTCGCAAGGGAGCGGCCAACCGCCTTTTTATGCAGCAGCGTCCTTCTGCACGTCATCATAGCACCGACGCCGTATCTTGTCAAATTCCGGGCCCGTCAGGGGCCCTTTTTCTATGGCCAGCGTAACACGGAAATGTGTCCAGAGTCTTTCTGAAATCTAACGGTTTCGACAGATTCACGGGCCCCGCCGGAGGGCTTATCCTGACCGGCGGGGCCCGAAACGAGAGGGCTCAGCTGTTTCCGCCCACAATTTTGCCGTAGGCCCGGGCCGTCAGGGCAAAGACCAGGGCGTAGATCAGGCAGAACACCGCCAGTGTTCCCGCCGTGCAGAGGGCGAAGAGTCCCACGTCAAAGAGGTTGAACAGCTCCAGCATTCTGGAGAGCATGGGGAAGGCCACCAGCACGTGGAGAGCCGCCGCCCCCAGGGGCAGGAAGAATACCAGGAGAATCTGACTTTGGATGGAGGCATTGACCTCCCGCTGGCTCATGCCCACCTGGCGGAGGATGAGGTAGCGCCG
Organism: uncultured Oscillibacter sp.; assembly: GCA_910588175.1. GTDB lineage: Bacteria > Bacillota > Clostridia > Oscillospirales > Oscillospiraceae > Oscillibacter. The sequence goes on along the minus strand of CAJUQQ010000016.1, from coordinate 24,533 downwards.
CTGGTCCTCGTACCCCTCGGAAATCTGCTTGTAGTAGATGATGAGCACCGTGGCCAGCAGGAACAGCAGCCCCAGGAAGACCCCCAGGAACAGGAACCCGCCGTACATGGCGTAGAACTCCTGGGCATTGTCCTGCTTGCTGGTGAAGCACACGCCGCCGTCCCGCTTGCTCAGCTCGAACACAAGCCGCTCCGTCTGGGCCAGCTTTTCCTCATAATCCTTCCCCGTCAGGTTCATTTGAGCCCGGAACTGCCGGGCGCTGCGGGAGGTATCCAGGTCCATGAGCGTCTCCGCCGTCTCCCGGTCCGCCACCACCAGGAACAGTGACGATTCCTCAGAACCCAGCAGCGTGTTGGTCGCGTGGCGGATGACCTCCGTGATTTTCTCCCGTACGTGGAAGGACAGGCCCGCCTTGCCAAAGTTCGAGGAGACGGTGAAGTCCGCCGGGAAATCCTCCAGGCCCTTCGGACAGGCCAACACCTCGTCTGGAGCCAGAATGACGTTCTTTCCGGTGAGGCGGCTGTAGTCCTCCGCCGTCACCACCTCCACCTCCGTCCGCAGGCAGTTCTGATCCAGATTCAGGGAAATCTCACTGCCCCGAACGCCGCAGTAGACCCAATAACGTGTGTAGTACCGGGAATCGGTAAAGCCCCCGGAGGCGTTGGCGGCAGACTCCACCTCCCGCAAGCGGTCCATGGGGTCCCCCGGCTGGTTTTCCAGGTCCTGGAGGAACTCGATGTCATAGGGGTACATCTCGTTCAGGGAGTTCTCCAGGCCGATATTCATGGCGATGGTGGTGGAGACCGTCACCAGCACCATGGTGGAGAGGATGCAAATGCTGGCCAGGCCCACGGCGTTCTGCTTCATCCGGTAGAGAAGGCCGGAGACGGCGGTGAAGTGCCGGGTCTGGTAGTAAAACTTCGGGTTGGCCCGAAGGCGCTTCAAAACGGCAATGGACCCGGCGGTGAAGAGGCAGTAGGTGCCGATGATGACCAGAAACACCGCGATGAAAAAGAACAGCATGGCCTCAATGGGGTTTTGGGTGGCGATGGCGATGAAATAGCCGCCTCCCAGGGTCAGCACCCCCAGGATGACCAGCAGCCATTTCGTTTTCGGCTCCCGCTCCCCCGCCGAGGCGCTGTGGAGCAGATCCACCGGCTTGGCCCGGCTGAGGCGGTAGAGGTTCTGGCCCAGGGTCAGCAGGAACAAAACGCCGAAGAGCGCGGCGGTTTCCGTGATGCCCCGGAGGGAAATCTCCATGCCGAACTGAGCGGGAATGCGGGCCAGCTTCAAAAGAAGCAAAATCACCGCCTTGGAGAACAGAATGCCCAGGAGAAGGCCCCCCGCCAGGGTGACGGCGGCGCAGAACAGGGTCTCCCAGAAGCACATCCGGGCGATGTGCCGTTTTTCCAGGCCCAGGATGTTGTACAGACCCAGCTCCCGCTGGCGGCGCTTCATGACAAAGCTGTTGGCGTAGAGCAGAATCACCGCCGCCAGACACGCCGCCACCATGCAGCCCACCCCAGCGAAGCTCTTGAGATACATGGCCCCCCGGACGTTGTCCAGACCCTCGTTGTACGCCAGAAACACCAGAATGTAGTACATGGCCGCCGTCACCACGCAGGAGAGGAGGTAGGGGCCGTAAAACCGCCCGTTCCGCGCCAGGTTCACCAGGGCCAGGCGGGGGAAGAAGCCGGACTTACGCACGGGGCTCACCGCCTTGCGTCAGCACCGTCAGGGTGTCGGAGATTTTGGCGAACTGGGCCTCGGCGCTCTGGGTTCCCCGGTAGAGCTGGTGATAGACCTGCCCGTCCCGGAGGAAGAGGACCTGCCCGGCGTGGCTGGCGGCCTTCACGGAGTGGGTGACCATGAGGATGGTCTGCCCGCTCCGGTTGATCTCCCCGAAGAGCTCCAGCAGATTGTCAGAGGCCCGGGAGTCCAGGGCGCCGGTGGGCTCGTCGGCCAGGACCAGCTGGGGGTCTGTGATCAGGGCCCGGGCCACGGCGCAGCGCTGCTTCTGCCCGCCGGAGACCTCATAGGGGTACTTGGCCAGCAGCTCCGCGATGCCCAGCTGCTCCGCGATGGGCTGGAGCTTTTTTCGCATGTCCCGGTAGTCCTTCCCCGCCAGGACCAGGGGCAGAAAAATGTTGTCTTGAAGGGAGAAGGTGTCCAGCAGGTTGAAGTCCTGGAACACGAAGCCCAGGTGGGACCGGCGGAAGGCTGCCAGGTCCCGCTCCCGGATGTCGGAGAGGGCTTTTCCGTTCAAAAAGACCTCCCCGGCGGTGGGACGGTCCAAGGCCGCCAGGATATTTAATAAGGTGGTCTTGCCGGAGCCGGACTCGCCCATGATGGCCACGTACTCTCCGGACTCCACGGAGAAGTTCACATCCGCCAGGGCCGTGACCTGACTGCCGCCGAAACGGGTGGTGTAGATTTTTTCAGGTGTTGTACTTCCAGTAAAGACATATTGGATTCCTCCTCTTGGGTTATGTGCTGATTGTACCAGTTCCCGGCCCGTCCTGCCATGGATTTGCCTTACAGTTTTTCCCCGTATCTTACAGTTTTGTAAGATACGGCCTGGGGGACGAAAAATCAAGGGGAAAATCCAGTTAAGAAATACTACCCAAACGCCGGAAAACGTGGTATGATAAGATATTAGAGTTTTGAAACCTCATTCCGGGAAGGGAGGCGGCGTGATGCGCAAAAGAATCCGGGCCCTGGCGGCGGCGCTGGCGCTGTCCGCGGCGCTTAGCGGCTGCGGCGGCTTTCATGTCGAGTTCAACCCCGAGGCGCTTTACACGCTGCCGGAGCTGCCCGCCAAGTATACGGAACTGAACGCCCAGCTCAGCGCCATTCTGGAGGACGGCGCGGAGTACGCCGCGCCCGCCTCCGGCTCAAATATCCAGCCCGTGCAGCTGACGGACCTGGACGGCGACGGACAGCAGGAGGCGGTGGCCTTCTTCCGCAAGGCGGAGGACGAGAAGCCCCTGAAAATCTATATCTTCTCCGCCAAGGGGGACCGGTACGAGCGCTCTGCCGTCATCGAGGGCAGCGGCGCGTCGGTCTACAGCGTGGTGTACAGCGACCTGAACGGCGACGGGCAGACGGAGCTCATTGTGGGCTGGCGGGTCAACGCCGAGCTCCAGACCTTGTCGGTGTACGCCCTGGACGCCGCCGGCCCCCGGGAGCTTCTGCGCAGCGTCAGCTACGTCCGCTACGCCAACATGGATCTGGACGGCGACGGCCTCCAGGAGTTGGCGGTGCTGCACGCCGACGAGGAGGGCGGCGGCGTGGCGGATTACTACGACTGGCAGGGGAAGGAGCTGACCCTTCTCTCCCCCGCCCGCATTTCCGTCACCATGGCGGAACTGAGCCAGCAGGGGCGGCTGAGCGCCGGGACCCTCCGGGGGGGCGAACCGGCCCTGTTTGTCACCGGCGTGACGGAGCAGTCCGGCGCGGTCACCGATGTTCTGGCCCTGCGGAACGGGGAGCTGACCAACCTCGTCCTCTCTGAGGACACCGGCGTCTCCGGGGAGATCGCCCCCTTCTGCGGCCTCTATCCCACGGACATCAACAACGACGGCCTGACGGAAATTCCCGCCCCTGTCTCCCCGGACGGCGCCGCCCCCTACCACCGGGTGGATTGGCGGACCTGCGGTCTGGACGGCGGGGCGGAGACGGCGCTGAGCACCTATCACGCCGTGGAGGACGGCTGGTATCTCCAGCTGCCCGGCGCCTGGGTGGGCCGGGTGACGGCGGAGCGGAGCGCCGCGAACGGCGAGTCCAGCGTCACCTTCTACGTCTTGGCCGAGGACGGCCGTCAGGGAGGCGCCATGCTGCGGATCACCGCCCTCACCGGCTCCGGCCGGGAGGTCCGGGCCACCCGGGGGAACCGCTTCCCCCTCAGCCGCCAGTCCGATGTGATTTACACCGCCGAGCTGCCGGAGACTCCGCCCTGGGACCAGGCTATGACGGCGGAGGAGGTCCGGGCGGCCTTCAGCCTCATTGCCCGGGAGTGGATTTCCGGCGACAACTGACGGGACCGCCCGTTAAGAAAGGAACAGACGCCATGAAAAAAGTGTTGGTTTTAGAGGACGAGGCCAGCATCCGCAGCTTTATCGTCATCAATCTGCGCCGGGCCGGCTATGATGTGATCGAGGCCGAGAGCGGCGAGCGGGCGCTGGAGCTGCTGAAGGAGAACCCGGACGCCCGGGTGGCCCTGCTGGACATCATGCTGCCGGGCATCGACGGCTTTGAGGTCTGCCGCCGCATCCGGGCCACCAACAGCCGCATCGGCATCATCATGCTCACCGCCCGGTCCCAGGAGATGGACAAGGTGACGGGCCTGATGACCGGGGCGGACGACTATGTGACCAAGCCCTTCTCCCCGGCGGAGCTCACCGCCCGGGTGGACGCCCTGGTCCGCCGCTCCGGCGGAGAGGAGCCCCCCCAGGTTACCGGGGAGCTGAGCCAGCCCCCCTTCCTGCTGAACACCCGGAACCGGACCCTGGAGAAAAACGGCCAGCGGATTAAGCTGACCCAGGTAGAGTATTCCATCATGAGGGTCTTTATGGAGAATCCCGGCAAGGCCCTCTCCCGGGAGGAGATTTTGGACATGGTCTGGGGCCGGGACTACTTCGGGGAGCTGAAAATCGTGGACGTGAACATCCGCCGCCTCCGGCTGAAAATCGAGGACAACGTCCAGAATCCCGCCTACATCACCACCGTCTGGGGCTACGGCTACAAGTGGGGGCTGTGAGAGGATGGAGGCTCAGGTGATGGAAAAGGAGCAGCGGTGGAAATCCCTCCGGCTGCGGGGCCTGCGGCAGCGGTGGATCTTCAACTCCATTCTGCCCATCGGGGCCCTGCTGGTGCTGGTGGTGGCGCTGTTTTCCGCCGGCGTCTCCAACTATTATTACGGCACCATGCAGAAGGGCCTGGAGACCCGGGCCCAGGCCTTGGCCAACTCCTTTAACGAGTATTTCATGGACAACGGCTTCAACAGCTATTATCAGAAGGCCGTCCAGTCCGCCGAGAGCTTCGAGGATAAAAACCGCATCGAGCTCCAGTTCATCGGCGCCAGCGGGCGCATTCAGGTTTCCACTTCCGGCCTGACGGCGGGCACCTCCCCGGGGACGGACGACATCCTCCGGGCCCTCCAGGAGAACGAGATGACCCCCTATCATGGCCGGGACCTGGAGACGGGGGAGGAGATTCTGGCGGTTTCCTGCCCGCTGACCGTCAACGGACGGGTGGTGGGCATCATGCGGCTGGTGACCTCCCTCCGGGCGGTGGACCGGCAGGTGGTGACCGCCGTGCTGGCCATCTTTCTCATCGCCCTTCTCTGCATGCTGCTGGTGGTGTTTTCCAACCTTCTGTTCATCAACAACGTGGTGGAGCCGGTGGCGGTGGTGACGGAGGCGGCCAAGCGCATCTCCGCCGGCAGCTACGGCGCCCGGATTGAGAACAAATACTCCGATGAGCTGGGGGAGCTGGTGGACAACATCAACGACATGTCCCTGAAAATCAGCCAGAACGAAAAGATGAAAAGCGAGTTTATCTCTTCCGTCTCCCACGAGCTCCGGACCCCCCTCACCGCCATCAACGGCTGGGGGGAGACCATTCTGGAGGACGATCTCACCGACGACCCCGAGCAGCTCCGCCGGGGCATCCGGGTCATCGTCAACGAATCCCGGCGGCTCTCCACCATGGTGGAGGAGCTGCTGGACTTCTCCAAAATGGAGGACGGCCGCTTCACCCTCCAGATTGAGGACGTGGACCTCCAGGCGGAGCTGGAGGACGCCATCTTCACCTATCAGGAGCTCTTCCGCCAGGACGGCATTGCCCTGGAGTATCACCCCGGCGACGGGGACCTGCCTCCGATCCGCGGGGACTCGGAACGGCTGAAACAGGTTTTCTGCAACGTACTGGACAACGCCGCCAAGCACGGCGGCGCGGGCCGGCGTATCACTGCCTCCGTAGACCAGGAGGGCAGCGTCCAGGTGGTCCGGGTCCGGGACTACGGCCCCGGCATTCCGGAGGAGGAGCTGCCCTTCGTGAAGCAGAAGTTTTACAAGGGCACCTCCCGGGCCAGGGGCAGCGGCATCGGCCTGGCGGTGTGCGACGAGATTGTCGGCCTCCACGGCGGCGTGTTTACCATCGGAAATGCCGACGGCGGCGGGACGGTGGTTACCATCAAACTGCCCGTGCGGGCTTAAATAGTCGAAGGTTCTTTCTGCCCGTTGTCACGGTAAAAAGGAGAGACCGCCAGCTTCGGCGCGTTCCGAGAGGCCAAACGGATTTACAGGAGGATGGAAAATGTTTGTAAACATAGTTGAGGTCCTGGTGTTTGTATTTTGCGCGGTTGTGTTTGCGGCAGGCCTGGCGGAGGCGTTGTTTCCCAAGTGGTGCTGGAAGACATTTGAGAGTTGGAAAGCGGTGAAAGTACCGTCAAAAGCCTATTTTTTGCGGAGGCGAATCGAGGGAGTTCTCGGAGTGGCCCTTGCTTCCGCTATCATGCTGGGGCCAGCCCTGATGGCTTATTTCCGTCAATAGAACGGGGCGAGCGTACAAAAGACAGACAAAAAATAGAACGGCTGTTTGCTTTTTGGGAAGTCCCGTGGTATACTATAATCAAACGCACAGAAAGGAAACTCCATGGCAGAAGAAAATAAATCCTGCGCCTTCCGCACCAGCATCGGCGGACAGGCGTTGATCGAAGGCATTTTGATGCGGGGCCCGGAGAAACAGGCTGTCGTGGTCCGGGACCAGGAGGGGAATCTGGTGGAGAAGGTGGAGCCCTTGCGCTTCATCAAGGACCGCTACCCCATTCTGGGTCTCCCCCTGATTCGGGGGACGGTGAACTTCCTGGACTCCATGATCAACGGCGTGAAGGCCCTGATGTACTCCGCCGACTTTTACCCCGAGGAGGAGGCGGCGAAGCCCTCCAAATTCGAGCTGTGGCTGGAAAAGCATCTCTCCAGCAAAAAGCTGGAAAGCGCCGTGGTGGCCCTGGCGGTGGTGCTGGGCGTGGGGATGTCCGTGTTTTTGTTCATGATTTTGCCGACGCTGCTGACCGGGGCAATCCTCCACTTTTTCCCCGGCTTTCCCCTCTGGGGGCGGAATCTGGTGGAGGGGCTCTTGAAGGTGTTGATCTTCATGGCCTACCTGATTCTCTGCTCCCGGCAGAAGGACATCTACCGGGTCTTCCAGTACCACGGCGCGGAGCACAAGACCATCTTCTGCTATGAGGCGGGCCTGCCCCTGACGGTGGAAAACGTCCGGGTTCAGCCCCGGCACCATCCCCGGTGCGGCACCAGCTTCCTGTTTGTGGTGATCTGCGTCTCCATCCTTTTCTCCAGCATCTTTTTCGGCATCTGGCCCGTCACCAACGCCTGGCTGCGGACGGCGGTGCATCTGCTGCTGCTGCCCCTGGTGGTGGGCGTGACCTATGAGTTCAACCGCTGGGTGGGCCGGCATGTGCAGGAGAGCCTCCTGGCGAAGATTCTGACGGCCCCGGGCCTGTGGATGCAGAATTTCACCACCAATGAGCCGGACGACGGTATGATTGCGTGCGCCATCCGGTCCCTGGAGCTGGTATTACCTTCTGAGAAGGGAAAAGACGAATGGTAAAGAGGTGATTTCTCTTGGCGGTTACCTACAACGACCTGTATCTGGATGTCCGGCGGCAGCTGCGGGAGAGCGGGGTGGAGGCCTCTACCCTGGAGGCCCGGGAGCTGGTGTGCTTCGGCACCGGCAAAAGCCGGGAGGAGCTGGCCCGGGACAGCCGCCTGTACGCCTCCCCGGAGCGGGAGGCCCAGGTCCGGCGGCTGGTGGAGCGGCGCATGGCCGGGGAGCCGGTGGCCTATCTCATCGGCGAGTGGGAGTTTTACGGCCTTCCTCTGGACATCTCCCAGGACGTGCTGATTCCCCGGGCGGACACCGAGGTGCTGGCCGAGCAGGCCATCGCCTACATACAGACGTTGGGGGAGTGCCGGGTGCTGGACCTCTGCGCGGGCAGCGGTTGCGTCGGTTTGGCCATTGCCGCCCAGGCCCCCCAGGCCCGGGTGGTGCTGGGGGAGCTGAACGACAGCGCCCTGAAAATCTGCCGCCAGAACATCCGGCGGAACGGCCTGTCCGGCCGGGTGATGCCCGTCCAGACCGACGCCCGGGAGAAGCCCGCCCGGTCCTTGGGGGAGTTTCAATGCATCGTCAGCAACCCGCCCTATATCCCCACCGGGGACATCGCCGGGCTGGAGGTTTCCGTCCGGGACTACGAGCCCCATCTGGCCCTGGACGGCGGGACGGACGGCCTGGACTTTTACCGTTCCATCAGCCGGGACTGGAGAGAGGCCCTGTCCCCCGGCGGGCGGCTCTTTTTTGAGGTTGGCATCGGCCAGGCGGACCCGGTGCTCCGGCTGATGCGGAGCCAGGGCTTCGGCGATTTGCAGGTGATCAAGGACCGGAACAGCATTCCCAGAGTGGTGCTGGGCACCCTCTGCCAGGAAATTTAAGGAGGAGCGTCATGGAAAAGAGACTGTACAAGATCAACCAGGGGAAAATGGTAGACGGCGTCTGCGGCGGCATTGCCGAGTATTTCGGCCTGGACCCCACTCTGGTGCGCTTGGCCTGGATTATCTTCAGCGCCATGGGCTTCAGCGGCATCATCGCCTACATCCTCTGCGCCGCCATCTTCCCCCGGGAGCCGGAGGAATTCTGATTTTTGTTTTAGAAAGCATTTCATAAATTATCTATATATCTGTTCGGGAGGAAATCAGCATGGCAAAGGATAAAGCGCCCCTGCCCACCGCGGCTCCGGCGGCGGACAAGAAAAAAGCCATCGACAGCGCCATGAGCCAGATCGAGAAAATGTACGGAAAGGGCACCATTATGCGCCTGGGGGACCGGGCGGCCCTGAACGTGGAGGTAATCCCCACAGGCTCCCTGGCCCTGGACGTGGCCCTGGGCATCGGAGGCCTTCCCAAGGGGCGCGTCATTGAGATCTACGGGCCGGAGTCCTCCGGCAAAACCACTCTGGCGCTCCACGTGGTGGCGGAGGCCCAGAAGCAGGGCGGCGAGGTGGCCTTCGTGGACGCGGAGCACGCGCTGGACCCCACCTATGCCCATGCCCTGGGGGTGAAGGTGGAGGACATGCTGATCTCCCAGCCGGACACCGGCGAGCAGGCCCTAGAGATTACCGAGGCCCTGGTCCGCTCCGGCGCCATTGACGTGATCGTGGTGGACTCCGTCGCCGCCCTGGTGCCCCGGGCGGAGATTGAGGGCGAGATGGGCGACAGCTATGTGGGCCTTCACGCCCGTCTGATGAGCCAGGCCTTGCGGAAGCTCACCGGAGCCATCGGCAAAACCAACACCATTGTCATTTTCATCAACCAGCTGCGGGAGAAGGTGGGCGTCATGTACGGCAACCCGGAGGTCACCACCGGCGGCCGGGCGCTGAAATTCTACGCCTCCGTCCGCATTGACGTGCGCCGGGTGGAGGCCATCAAAAACGGCAGCGAGCTCATCGGCAACCGGACCCGGGCCAAGGTGGTGAAAAACAAAATGGCGCCCCCCTTCCGGGAGGCAGAGTTTGACATTATGTACGGCGAAGGTATCGTCCGGGAGAGCGAACTCATCGACCTGGGCGTGAAGCTGGACCTGATGCAGAAGGCGGGGTCCTGGTTCTCCATGGGAGAGACCCGCATCGGCCAGGGCCGGGAGGCGGCGAAAAAGTACCTCCAGGAAAACCCGGAGGTCCGGGACCAGCTGGAGGCGGACATCCGCAAGAACTTCGACAAGCTGATGAGCACCCAGGCCCGGGCCGCCGCCAAGGCCGCCGGGCGGGCGGTGGATGTCAGCGCCGACGACTTTGACGATTCCGGCGAAGAGAGCTGACCATGCGGATTGAGCGGATTGAGGCGTCCAAGCATAAAAGAGGCCGGGTTCTGGTCTTCCTGGAGGACGGGACCTGTCTGAAGATCACGGAGCAAGAGCTGCTGGATTTTCGCCTCCGCTCCGGGGACCAGCTGGATAACGAGACCCTGGAGCGGCTGAAGGAGTCCGCCGGGGTGTCCAACACCCGGGCGGTGGCGGCGTCTCTCATCGGCAGGCGGGCCATGAGCCGGCGGAGTTTGGAGCAAAGGCTCCAGGAGCGGGGAGCCAGCGAGGCGGAGGCCCGCTACGCCGCCGAATGGCTGGAGGCCATCGGGGCCCTGAATGACGCGGAGTACGCGGCGTCTCTGGTCCGGCACTATTCCGGCATGGGCTACGGCCCCGCCCGGATCAAGGAGAAGCTCTATGAGAAGAAGGTCCCCCGGGAGCTGTGGGAGGACGCGCTGGAGGAGCTCCCCAAGGACGGCGGCCGGGTGGAGGCGTTTCTGCGCAGCAAGCTCCGGGGCCGGAGTCCGGACGAGAAGGAGAAGCGGCGGCTGACCAACACCCTGCTCCGCCGGGGGTTTTGCTGGGGAGAGGTGAAAGAGGCCTGGAGGCGGCTGGACGAAGCGCTTGCGGAGGACGATATGACGGATATGTGAGGAATTGGGTTATGGATAAATGGATGGAGTTGATTCCCGAAACCATCAGAAGCCGGTATGAGTTGTATAACTTCAGCAGCGCCGTTGAAATTTTAAGCCAGACCCATGTGGATGCCTTTGCGGAAATTATGAGCACTCTGGAACAATTTCAAATTGAATTATCGGATATTTCGGAGAAGGGCGGGAATGAGTCCAACGTTCCCAAAAGGCTGAGCGCACAGTTGAGACCTCTGGGCTGGAAAGAAACCGAGATATCCGGCGACTTGGTTGTTCGCCTTTTAGAGGGCAAGACCCGGAAGGTTCCCAGCCGGGAGTTTCAATTGAAACATTTTATCAGCGGTCATAAAATTGATTACGTCAAAGGCGAGGTGGCCGTTGATTTGGAATGGAACAGCAAGGACCAGACGTTCGACCGTGATTTATACGCTTTTCGCACATTCTTTGAATGCGGCGTGATTTCCTGCGGCGTCTTGATCACACGGAGCGAGAGGCTGAATGCCGTGTTTGATTTTCTGGGATACGAGGTAAAGAAAAAGTACGGCGCCAGCACAACCTGGATGGGAAAGCTCCTGCCCCGTATCCATGCCAGACGGCATGGCGGGTGTCCTTTGCTTGTGGTAGGCATTACGCCGGAGACAATTTCCGACTGGAAGGGGGAATGACCATGGGGATTCAAAACGTTCATTATCACATGGAGCATGACCTTGTGGAATTTTGCGAAGGTCAAAAATTTAAAACGATACTTGCGGATCCGCCGTGGCAATTTCAAAACCGCACGGGAAAAATGGCCCCGGAGAACAAGCGCCTAAACCGCTATCCGACGATGAGCCTGGAAGACATCAAGCGGATTCCGGTGGCAGAGGTTGCCGACGATACCAGCCATCTGTACCTCTGGGTTCCGAACGCGCTCCTTCCTCAGGGCTTGGAGGTATTGAACGCCTGGGGCTTCCAATATAAAACGAACATTGTCTGGGAAAAGATCCGAAAGGATGGGGGGCCGGATGGACGCGGCGTGGGCTTTTACTTCCGGAACGTTACGGAATTACTGCTTTTTGGCGTTCGGGGAAGCAAGGCCAGAACCCTCGCCCCTGGTCGGGTGCAAGTAAACTTAATCAGGAGCCAGAAACGGGAGCATTCCCGCAAACCGGAAGAAATGATCAACCTGATTGAACAATGCAGCCCCGGACCCTATCTGGAATTGTTTGCCCGCGGCACCCGCGACGGCTGGAAGCTCTGGGGAAACCAGGCGAATCAGGATTATAAACCAGATTGGCCCACCTACAAATGCGTGGATTCCGACACGGCTGTATAAGCTGGCTCTATCAGAGAAAGGTAGTTTCATGTCATACAAAATATCCTTCACATCCCTGGGCTGCGCCAAAAACCAGGTAAACTGCGAGCAGATGATGGCCCTGGTCCAGGCGGCGGGCCACGAGATCGTCCCGGCCCCCGCCGGGGCCGATGTGGCCGTGGTGAATACCTGCGGCTTCCTGGCCTCCGCCTGCGAGGAGGCCATCGGCCACGTTCTGGAGCTGGCGGAGCTGAAGCGGGCCGGGACGCTGCAAAAAATCCTGGTCACCGGCTGCATGGCCCAGCGCTACCAAGCCGATGTGCTGGAGGAGCTGCCGGAAATTGACGGCATCCTGGGCACCGGAAGCTATGGCGACATCGTACAGGCCGTTGCCGGGCTTATGGAGGAAGGGCTCCGGCCCTGCCGCCTGGGGAACATCCACACCGCGCCCCAAAACGGCCCCCGCATTCTCTCCACGCCCCCCTGGTACGCTTACCTCCGCATTGCCGAGGGCTGTGACAACCACTGCGCCTACTGTGTGATTCCCTCCCTCCGGGGCAAATACCGCAGCCGCCCCATGGGAGAACTGCTGGACGAGGCGGCGGAGCTCAGCTCCGCCGGGGTAAAAGAGCTGTTGGTGATTGCCCAGGACATCACCCGTTACGGCACGGATTTGAACGGAGAGCATCAGCTTGCCGTCCTTCTCCGGGAGCTTGCCAAACTGGATTTTCACTGGATACGCCTCCATTACCTCTACCCCGACGAGATTACGGAGGAGCTCATCGACACGATTGCCGCCGAGCCGAAGATTCTGCCCTATCTGGATATCCCGATTCAGCACTGTAACGACGGCATCTTGAAGGCCATGAACCGCCGGGACACCAAGGAGTCCATCCGGGCTTTGTTCCGGACTCTCCGGCAGCGCATTCCCGGCCTGGTCCTGCGGACCAGCCTCATCGCCGGACTCCCCGGCGAGGGGGAGGCGGAGTTCGAGGAGCTGTGCGCCTTTCTCCGGGAGCAGAAGATCGAGCGGGCCGGGGTTTTCCCCTTCTCTCCGGAGGAGGGCACCCGGGCGGCGCGGATGGAGCATGCGGACAGCGAGGAGGCCGCCCGCCGGGCGGAGCTCGCCGTGGACGTGCAGTCGGATATCATCGACGCGTACAACGAATCTGTGCTGGGAGAGGAACGGGAGATCCTCTGCGAAGGGTTTGACAGCCAGGCCCAGATGTTTTATGGCCGGAGCTATGCCGAGTCTCCGGAGATCGACGGCCGGATTTACTTCACAGCGGAGGAGGAGCCGGAACCGGGCGGCTTCGTCACCGTCCGCTTCACCGGGGTCATGGACGGCGAACTCACCGGGGAGCGGGTATGAAAAGCCCCCTGACGGAAATCCCCGGTGTGGGGAAGCGCACCGCCGCCGTCATGGAGGCCCTGGGAATCCGGGAGGCTTCGGACCTCCGGGGCCGGGACCCGGAGGAGCTGTACCTGAGAGAATGCCGGATGAAAGGCTGCCAGGAGGACCGCTGCGCCCTGTACGTCTGGCGGGCGGCGGTGTATTACGCGGACCACGAGACCAGGGACCCGGAGAAGCTGAAATGGTGGTACTGGAAGGATAAACCCTATCCGGAGAAGGAGGACCTATGAATCTGCCCAACAAATTGACCATGCTCCGCATCATCCTGACGCCTGTTTTTCTGGCGGTGCTGTACTGGGGCTTTCCCGGCGCGGACTACGCGGCCCTGGCCATCTTCATCATCGCCAGCCTGACGGATATGCTGGACGGGAAAATCGCCCGGAAGTACAATCTGGTGACGGACTTCGGCAAGTTCGCCGACCCCCTGGCGGACAAAATCCTGGTCGTGGCGGCTCTGCTGTGGTTCGTGGAGACGGGCCGGATGTCCGCCTGGATGGTGATGATTGTCGTCACCCGGGAGTTTGCTGTCAGCGGCCTCAGAATGATCGCCTCGGACAACGGGCGGGTGATTGCCGCCGGGTGGTCCGGAAAGGTGAAGACCGCCTCCACCATGGTCTGCATTGTGGTGATGCTGCTTCTGGGGCCCTCTTTGACCGCTTACCAAGCCGGGGGACAGGTGACCGCCGTACCCTGGGACCGCTATATTTCGTGGGCCGATACGGTCTGCGTGTGGGTCATCACACTGACGACGCTGTACTCCGGCGTGGAGTATTTCGTGAAGAACAAGGATGTCATCCGCTCGGCCTGATGAACATACCTGTTCGACAGCCTGAGGCCGCCGGAAGCCGGCGGCCTTGATTTTTTGCGGGCTTCGGCCCGCTTGGTAAGGGAGTGTCCTATCCGGAGCGTTTATCCAGCAGGGGCGGACCTATGCGTCCGTCCTTCTCTCTGCCCAATCTGTCATTCCACTAGAGTCTGTTTTAAAACCGTCAAAACGCCGTCTTGGGGTATCTTTTTCCGCCACTCTGCGTTAAATTTCCTTGCCGGGCGTCAGCCCGCCTGCGAAAATTTACCTTGATTGGCGATTGGATAGCCGTTGGCGGCTTTGCCGCCTTACGGATATCACATGCCCTTTGGGTAAAAAATCTCTCGTCGTTGGGCATTCCGCCAATTTTCAAACAAGGCCTAATTGCCAAACAGGTCCCCAAAATTTGGCGTGCCGTCCCCTGGAAACTCCTGGACAAATGGCGGAAAACATGTTAAAATATTTCGTCACAAAACGTCTGGCCGGTTTTTCGCGAAGGTCCCAGGGGTCAGGCAGCATATTTAAAAACCTTTCCAATGGAGGCGTGTTTATGAAATTCCTTGTAAACAAACGGCTGGCCACCCGCATGAGTATCATTACAACAGCGGTTACCTTGGTTGGAATGCTGCTGCTTTGGGTCATAGTATCCACGAACGCCGCCTCTGTGGTCAAAAACGACATAACAAACCAGATGACCGACGCCGTGGAGTCCCGGGCCGCCATTATCAACGAGTACGTGGCCTCTGCGGAGGAGTACATGTCCGCCTTTGCCCTGGGCAGCGAGGTCCGGGATATTCTCCGCTCTCCCGAGGACCCCGTCCTGCTGGAGCGGGCCCAGAAGTACACGGAGGACTTCGCCGCCATCAAAGGCGTCTTTGAGGGGCTTTACATCGCCACACCGGAGACCTACGTGCTGACCCACACCTCCCAGGGGGCCATCGGCATCACCACGCGGTCCGGGGATTCTCTGAAGAGCTTTCAGGATTCCATCCTGCCTCAGCAGCAGCTAACGAACCTGGGCATCATGAAGTCGCCCGGTACCGGCAGCATGATCCTCTCCATGTACTACCCCATTTTTGAGGGGCGGCGCTGCATCGGCTACGTCGGAGCCGGCGTTTACGCCAGCCATCTGATGGACGCGCTGCTGAATCTGGATATCCGGGGTCTGCCGGACAGCGAATACGTATTTTTGAACGTGGAGAGCGGCGTCTATCTGTACCACGAGGACGCGGAGCTCCTGAACACCGAGACCACGGACGCCGGCTATCTGGAGATCCTCCGGCGTATCCAGGCGGAAGGCACTACCCAGGCCGCCACCTACTCCTACCGGGATGAGGCCGGGGATCAACAGCTGGTTGTTTACAAGTATCTGATGGACCGGGACTGGGTCTTTATGGTCCGGGACAGCGCGTCGGAGGTCTACGGGACCGTGACGATGGTTCGGCTCTTGGTGGGGGCCCTGTGCGCGCTCATGGCCGCCGCCATCATCCTGGTCACCGTCCTGATTCTCCGCCGGGAGGGAAAAGAGCTCATGGCGGTAGAGCGGGCGATCAGCCGCCTGGGAGACCTGAATCTCTCCGCCGACCGGGAGCTGGAGCCCTTTTACGGCCGGTCCGATGAGATCGGCATGATCGCCCAGACGGCTCACCGGGTCTGCGGCTGTCTGCGGGAGACCATCGACGATGTGGGGCGTATCCTGGGCGAGATTGCCATGGGCAACCTGGCCGTGGACGTGACGGTGAACGAGGCGTATTACATCGGCGATTTCAAGGCCCTGTTCGAGAGCCTGCAGTCCATTCATGCCAACCTGATGAAGGTCATTTTGGACATCTCCCAGGTGGCGAGCCAGGTGAACACCAGCGCCGGGGAGGTCTCTGCGGGTGCGCAGGCCTTGTCCCAGGGTACCATGGAGCAGGCGGCCTCTATCCAGGGGTTGCTGACCAATGTCACCGACATCACCGGCCAGATCCGGACCAGCACGGTGCGCTGCGGCAGCGCCAGCGAACTGGTGGACAAAGCCACCGGCTACGCGGCGGAGGCCGACCGGAAAATGGAGCAGCTGAGCGAGGCAACCCGGAACATCGACCGCTCCTCGGCCCAGATCGTCACCATCATCAAAACGATTGAGGACATCGCCTTCCAGACGAACATTCTGGCGCTGAACGCCTCTGTGGAGGCCGCCCGGGCCGGCACGGCGGGAAAGGGCTTTTCCGTGGTGGCGGAGGAGGTCCGGGGCCTCGCGGCCAAGTCGGGGGAGGCCGTTCAGAGCACCAACCGTATGATCGACCGGTCCATCCAGGCCGCGAAAAGCGGAACGGAGTCCACCGATCTCGCCGTCTCCGCCATGCGGGACATCAACAGCTGCGTCCAGGCCATCAAGGCGCTGATGGATGAAATTGCCGCCGCCAGCGTCCAGCAGTCCCAGATGATCGTCTCCGTGGAGAGCGGCATCAAGGAGATTTCCGCGGTGGTCCAGACGAACTCCGACGCCGCCGAGAGAAGCGCGGTGGTCTCCAAGGAGCTGTCCGGGCAGGCGCGTAAGCTGAACAGCCTGATCAGCCGCTTCCATACCAAATGATAAAGACGCCTGGGGGAAACCCCAGGCGTCTTTCAGAGTGGAAAAAAGCGGTGAAACTATCCGGGACGGGAAGAAAGAGAGTTACGAGAGGAACCCAGGAAGGGTTCCTTTCGTTATTTTTTCCCGCCGAAGAACCCTTTGAGAAAACCGCCCTTTTCAGGCTTGCGCTTCTCCTTCTTCCCGGAGGAGAGGCGCTCCAGGGCCTCCACGGCGTGCTGGTACTTCTGCCGGGCCGCCGCCTCATAAAGCTCCCGGGCCTTTGCCACGCTGGAGGCCACACCCTTGCCGTGCTCATAGCACCAGCCCAGGAGATACTGTCCCCGGGCCTGGCCCAGATCCGCCGCCTGGCGGTAATAGAGCACGGCCTGGTCCCAGCTCTGCTTCACGCCTTCGCCGGTCTCATAGAGGTAACCCAGGTTGCAGGCCCCGCTGGCGTCCCCGGCCTCGGCGGCTTTGCGGTACCACCCGGCGGCGGCGGACAAGTCCTTCGCCACACCCTGGCCCGCCTCGAAGCAGTAGCCGTAATTGCTCATGGCCCGGGGATAACCCGCCTCCGCCGACAGCCGGTAGAGCCGGGCGGCTTCGCCGTAATTCTGCTGGGTGCCCCGGCCCGACTCGTACATATAGGCCAGGTTGCACTGGCCCGCGGGGTCGCCCTTCTCCGCCGCCCAGCGGTAGAAGTCCACGGCCTGCTCCAGGTCTTCCTCCACGCCTTCGCCGAACTCATAGGCCACGCCCAGACTGCACAGGGCCCGGGCATAGCCCCGGTCCGCCGCCTTGCGGAACCACTGGACGGCCCCGGCGTAGTCCTGTTCCACGCCTTCGCCGTGCTTGTAGCACATGCCCAGGCAGAACATGCCCCGGGGCTCCCCCTGCTCGGCGGCCTTGCGGTACCAGTGGACCGCCCGGGTCAGGTTGCGCTCCACGCCTTTTCCGGTTTCATAGCACCACGCCAGATTGCACTGGGCCCGGGGAAAACCCTGCTGGGCGGCGGCGGAATACCACTTCACCGCCTGCTCCCAGTCCTGTTCCACGCCCCGGCCGGACTCGTACATAAAGCCCAGATTGCACTGGCCCGGTGCGTTGCCCATCTCGGCGGCCTTGCGGTAGAGCTCCACCGCCACCTCGAAGCTCTGGGGCACGCCCTCGCCCCGCTCATAGCACACACCCAGGTCGCAGGAGGCGGGAGCGGACCCGGCGTCGGAGGCCTTTTGGTACCATTTGGCGGCCTCCACCGCGTCCTGGGCCGCGCCGATGCCGTAATCGTAGGCCCGGGCCACGCTGAACATGCCCCGGGGGTCCCCCTGCTCCGCCGCCTTCCGGTACCAGACAAAGGACGCCTCCAGGTTTTTCTCCGCGCCCTTGCCGTGCTCATAGCACCAGGCCAGATTGCACATACCCCGGGACAGACCGGCGTCGGCGGATTTTTGATACCACTCCACGGCCTTTTCCCAGCTCTGCGCCACACCCTCGCCGGACTCGTACATGAAGCCCAGGCAGCAGGCGCCGTCCTCGTCTCCCTGCTCGGCGGCCTTGCGGTACCAGTCCACGGCGGCGGCCTTGTCCACAGGCACGCCCCGGCCCCGCTCATAGCATAGGCCCAGGCACAGCTGGCCCCGGGGATACTCCTGGTCCGCCGCAGTCCGGTAAAGCCGGACGGCCTCGGCATAGTCCTGCTTCACGCCCTTGCCGTGCTCATAGCACCAGGCCAGGTTGCACAGCGCCCGGGGATAGCCCTTCTCAGAGGCCTTTTGATACCACTCCACGGCGGTTTCCCAGTTCTGCTCCACGCCCCGGCCGGATTCGTACATGAAGCCCAGACAGCACATGCCGGGGGCGTTGCCCTGCTCGGCGGCGGCGGAGTACCACTTCACCGCCTGCTCCAAGTCCTGCTCCACGCCTGTGCCGAACTCCAGACAGCGGCCCAGCTCCGTCTGGGCGCCGGGATAGCCCAGCCAGGCGGCGGACTGATACCACTTGGCGGCCTCTTCCTCGTTCTCCTCCACGCCGCTTCCCCGGCGGTAAGCCTCGGCCAGCAGGAATTGAGCCCGGGAGAAGCCCTGCTCCGCCCCCCGCTGGAAGCACTTCAGGGCCTTGTCGTAGTCGGTTTCCACGCCGATGCCGTATGTATAGCAGTAACCCAGGTTGGTCAGGGCGGGCATATACTCCTGCTCCGCCGCCTGGGCATAGAGCATCACGGCCTGTTTCGGGTCCGCCGGAACGCCGACCCCCGCCTCCAGGCACCAGCCCAGATTGGTCAGGCCCAGCGGGTCGTTCATCGCCGCCGCCCGCTGATAGGCGGCCAGGGCGTCGGTCTCCCGCTTTTCGTCCACCGCCTGGTTTCCCAGGCTCACCCAGTCGGAGGCGGTCATCTCCTCCTCCGTTACGGCGGTGAAGAAGGTTCCCCCGCAGCGGGGGCAGACATCCGGCTCCTCCTCGGCCACAAAGCCGCAGTCCGGGTTTTCACAGCGATAGAAGTCCATGGTTGATTCCTCCCTTACGCGTCCGCTCCCCCGTCAAAAAATGGGGAGCCGTTGTAAATATCGGTGAAGGTATGGGCCGTTCCCCGGTGCTTGAAGCCGGGGAAGGTGTCCAGCTGGACGCCGTGGATGGCCCGAAAAATACTTTTTTCAATGTTGGGGTTGGTCCGCTTCAGCTCCCGCAGAAGCAGCTTGATCTCCTGCCGCTTGCTCTCCCCCACGCCGTCAAGGCTGGCGTCCCGGGCCTCGGTAAACCGGCAGGCGCACTGGAGAAAGCGGAGGCCGTTGTAGTCCCGCCAGCGGATCACGGCGTCCTCGTGGACACAGTAGAGGGGGCGGATCAGCTCCATGCCGGGAAAGTTTTTGCTGTGGAGCTTGGGGGGCATGGCCTGGAGCTGCGCGCCGTAAAACAGGCCCAGGAGCGTTGTCTCGATTACGTCGGAGAAATGGTGGCCCAAGGCGATTTTGTTGCAGCCCAGCTCCTTTGCCTTGGCGTAGAGACAGCCCCGGCGCATCCGGGCGCAGAGATAGCAGGGGTTTTTGTCCACCTGGACCGTCACGTCGAAGATATCGCTCTCAAATATGGTCAAGGGGATGCCCAGCCGTACGGCGTTCGCCTCCAGCAGTGCCCGGTTCGCCGGGTTATAGCCCGGGTCCATCGCCAGAAAGACCAGGTCAAAGGGCCGGTCCGTGTGCTTTTGAAGCTCCTGCATCAGCTTGGCCAGGACAAAAGAGTCCTTCCCGCCGGAGACGCACACGGCGACGCGGTCTCCGGGGGAGACCAGCTCGTAGCGCTTCACGGCGGCGATGAACGGGTTCCACAGGGATTTGCGGTAGGTTTTGATGAGACTGCGCTCGGCGGTCTCCTGGGGGGTAAGCTCACGGAGCATGGGGTTCCTCCCGACACACATTATAGCCAAATCGCGCCTAGCTTGAAAATAGAGGCGCACATTTTTCGGAACCAGGACCGCTGGTTCCAGTCCTCCAGGGTGTAGGGCCGGCTCTCGGCCAGGATGCCGTCCAAGTCCTCCAGCAGCTCCTCCACCACCGGCATGTGGTACAGCAGCACGCCGCACTCGTAGTGAAGCTGGAAGGTCCGGTAGTCCATATTGGTGCTACCGATCAGGGCCACCTCCCGGTCGGCCATGACGCTCTTGGCGTGGAGGAAACCGGGAACATACTTGTAAATTTTGACGCCGTGGCTCAAAAGCTCGCCCCAGTACGTCTCGGCCACCATGTAGGTAAACTTGTGGTGGTCCGGCACGCCGGGAATGAACAGCCGCACGTCCACTCCCGCGTCGGCGGCGATGCACAGGGCCTTCTGCATGGACTCCTCCACGGCGTAATAGGGCGTGGTGAGGTAGAGCATCTTTTGGGCCGATGCAATGAGCTGGAGATAGATTTCCTCAATGGGGTTATCCGGGTTGTTCAGCGGCCCGTCGGTAAAGGGCTGGCACCAGCCCTTGGCGGTTTCCACAGCGTGGCGGGGGCGGTAGTAATCGTCCTCGTTGTGGAAGGAGCCGCCCATCATCTTCCACATTTGCATGAACTGGGTGGCGAAGCCCCAGACCCCCTCGCCCTCGATGCGGACGGCGGTGTCCTTCCAGTGGCCGAAGCGGACGATGAGATTTGCGTATTCGTCGGCGATGTTGATGCCTCCGGTGTAGGCAAACTGCCCGTCGATGACGGCGATTTTCCGGTGGTCCCGGTAGTTGAAGTAGATGCGGTTCACATAGCGGTGGACGGGGTTAAAGGCCTTCGTCTCAATGCCCGCGTTCTGAAGGGCCTGGAGGGTCTCGTCGGAAAACCGGGTGAGGTTGCCGAAATCGTCGAAGGTGATGTGGATTTCCACCCCGGCGGCGGCCCGCTCCTTCAAGACGGCAAAGATGCGGTCCCAGAGCTTCCCCTCCGCAAGGATATAGTATTCCAGGAAGATATAGAATTCCGCCTGCTCCAGATGGCGGATCAGGTCCTCGAAAAATTCCGCGCCCTCCTTGAAGTATACGGCGCCGGTGTCCCGGTAGAGCAGAAAACCCCGCTTTTCCAGGTACGCCGCCAGCCGGCCCCAGGCCGGGGACTGCCGCCGGAGCCGGGCCAGATCGATCTCGCTGGCCATGCGCTGGCTTTCCCGCTGGGGGACGGGGGGCACCTGCCGGAGGCTGAGCTGCTTGGCCTGGTGGGTCCCGCCCCAGAGGCAGAAGAGAATCATGCCGGACACCGGCATGGCCAGCAGCAGGCACATCCACACCAGCTTATAGGTGGGGCTGCCGGGCCGCTGATAGACCCGGATGGCCAGCGCCGCGCCGGCGATGAGCAGCAGGGCGTAGACAAAGCTGGAATACTCCGCCAGAAGAAAGGAGATCAGCAGGGAGGTGGCGATTTGGGCAATTACCGTCAGCGCGCACATGGAGATGCTGGCGGCGGCGGAAATTTTCCGTTCGGTCCGCTCCTCTACCGGGGGAATATGGGGAATGTTTTTATGCACAAAGCCGCACCTCCTCATGGACAGTCTCAGCGCTTGACCTTTCTATTATACAAAAAGACGCCGCCGTCTTCAACACCCAAATATTAAAATTAGATAAAATCCGGGCAGGGTTCCCCGCCCCGCCCGCGAAGGGCCCGCCGGAGCAAGTCTGAAAGCGGCCCCCGGGGAGAGTATCCGCTCTCCGGAGACCGCTTTTCGCGTGAAACCATATGTCTGCCGGCTTCTGGCCGGCTCTCATCCGTGCGCCCTTACTCGCTCTGGCGGAGGAGGCCCTGCTTGATGTCCCACAGCTTTTGACTGAGGTCCACGTAATACGTGTGGGGGTTTTCAAAGCGCTTGACCTCGTCCCACAGGGTGCCCACCTGCTCTTGGCAGTAGGCCTGGATTTCCCGGAGGGAGGGCCGCGCATACACCAGCTTTCCTCCCTGGAAAATGGGGACCTGGAGGGGCTTGGCGGTGAAATCCGTGTAGGTTTTCCGCTTCCAGGTGGCCCGGGGATCGAAGAGCTCCAGCTCCCGGGTCTCGTCTACGGTCTCGTCCCGGACGGCGATATAGTCCGCCTCCGCCTTGCCGGTGGCCTTGTCGAAGATGCGGTAGACCTTTTTGAAATGGGGATTGGTGATCTTGTCCACGTTTTCGCTGACCTTGATTTTGGGGATGACCGTTCCCGCCTCGTCCTCCACGGCCACCAGCTTGTACACCCCGCCGAACACCGGCTGGCTGCTGGCGGTGATCATCCGCTCGCCCACGCCGAAGAGGTCGATCTGGGCCCCCTGGATCAGCAGGTCCCGGATGATATACTCGTCCAGGGAGTTGGAAGCGGAGATTTTGCACTCCGTCCAGCCCGCGTCGTCCAGCATCTTTCGGGCCTTCTGGGTCAGATAGGCGATGTCGCCGGAGTCCAGGCGGATGCCGCATTGCTTGATGCCAAGGGGCTTCAGCACCGCGTCAAAGGCCCGGATGGCGTCGGGAATGCCGGATTTCAGGGTGTTGTAGGTGTCCACCAGCAACGTGGCGTTGTGGGGATAAAGCTTGCAGTAGGTTTCGAAAGCCTCATACTGGCTGGCGAACATCTGGACCCAGGCGTGGGCCATGGTGCCCCCGGCGGGGACGCCGTAGAGCTGGTCGGAGATGGTGCAGGCCGTTCCGGCACAGCCGCCGATGTAGGCCGCCCGGGCTCCGGTGATGGCTCCGTCGGTGCCCTGGGCCCGGCGGGAGCCGAATTCCAGCACCGTCCGCCCCTGGGCCGCCCGGACGATGCGGTTGGCCTTGGTGGCGATGAGGCTCTGGTGGTTGATGGCCAGCAGGGTGAAGGTCTCAATGAGCTGGGCCTGGATGGCGGGGGCCCGGACCGTCACCACCGGCTCCTGGGGGAAGATGGGGGTCCCCTCGGGGATGGCCCAGATGTCCCCGGTGAAGCGGAAGTCCCTCAGATAGGCCAGAAATTCTTCGGAAAACAGGTTCCGGCTCCGGAGGTATTCGATGTCCTCCCCGTCAAAGTGCAGGTCCAGAATGTAGTCGATCAGTTGGTCCAGGCCCGCGCAGATGGCAAAGCCTCCCTTGTCCGGCACGTCCCGGAAAAACACGTCGAAATAGGTCATCCGGTCCTGGAAGCCCGCCTGGAAATAGCCGTTGCCCATGGTCAGCTCGTAGAAGTCACAGAGCATGGTCATGTTCAGCTTTTGTTCGGTGCGCATGGTGGGTAACACCCTCTTCTTTCCTTGTTCTCTTGCGACAGCGCGGGCGCGGGACGCCTCTGCACCGCATTTTTTCCATTATAAGCAAAGCGCTCTGGAAATGCAATCTCTTTTTTAGGAAAAATCCACGAAAATAGAGAGGTGTATTGACAGTGATCTTGTCAATTAAAGAGGGACCCGGAACGGGTCCCGTTCCCAGTCTGCTGAAAAACGCGGGAGGCTGGCTCGGCGGGAAGGAAGGGTGTGTGCGGGAAACCCAGGAGGGGTTTCCTGCGCTTTTTCAATCACAAGTTTTCAAGGCTTCACAGAAGTTTTGAAAACTTTCTCCGGCTGTCAACATATATGTTGACAGCCGGAGAGGGACCCGTTCCGGGTCCCTCTTCGTTTTAGGATACCTCGTCGTATTCCAGCCGCCAGACGCCGTCCTCCTGGTCCGCCCGGAGATAGACGGTGTTTCCGCCGGTGAAATCGTCGGTGAAATTCCCGGAGACGGTGTTTCCCTCCGCTGTCTCGAAGGAAACCGTATAGGCGCGGTCCTCCCCCTCCGGAAGGGTGAAGGCGCAGAGCTGGGTATCCGAAACCGCCTCCTCCGACGAGGCGGACCCGCCGCCGTATTCCACGGTGATGTTGGAGATGGCCTCCGGGGCGTAGTTTGTGAGAATCAGGTTGCCCTCCACGGTTTCCCTCCTCTGCCCGCAGGCGGTGAGGAGGAGCAGAAGGCCGCATATCCAGAACATCTTTTTCATCCTTCCGCCTCCCGCAGACGCTCTACGATGGTCCGTTTCGACACGGCGCGGTAGGTCCACAGGGGCACCAGAGCCCCCAGGGCCAGAAAGACCGGCAGAATCGCCGCAATGGGCAGGACGGTGAGACGGTAGGTGAAGAACCAGAAGATCTCCCCCACGATGTTCCCCACCAGGGGCCCCAGGCAGACCGTCATGATCAGGGATACCGCCAGGGCCAGGAGGGTGTAATACAGCCCCTCAAACACCAGCATGATTTTCAGCTGCTTTCCCGTCATGCCCACGGACTGCAGCACCGCCAGCTCCCGCTTCCGGGTGAGGATGCCCGTGAGGACCGCGTTGACGAAGTTCAGCACGCCCACAAGGCCGATGATGAAGCTCAGCGCCCCGCCCATGGTCATGAACATGCTCCGGAAGCCCTCAAACTCGGCCACGTAGCTGGCCCGGCTCTCGTAGTCGTAGAGGGGCTGGACGCTCTCCGTGTACTCCGCCAGGAAGGACTCCATGC
>CAJUQQ010000015.1 GCA_910588175.1 uncultured Oscillibacter sp. | reverse complement strand
CCATCCGCTCCGGACCGTACTCCGGGAAGCCCTGGACGTATTTGCCCGTGTTGAAGGCCGCGTCCGCCAGCAGAAGGGACGCCGTCTTTGCTCCCTGGCCTCCCCGGCCATGCCACCGGATTTCTACCATGTCTTTCATACGATTTGGTCTCCTTTCCATGTTGCTGCCGTTCTCGGAAAAGCCCGTCCGTTCAGCGGGTCCTCTCCGCTTTTGCCTCCGCCTCCAGCAATTTCTTTTTGGCGGCCGCGCCGGATTCCGCCACGTCATACTCCCAGTTCCAGGGGTCCTTTTTGCAGGGGCCGTCGGCAAAGGGAATAAAGATGGAGGCAATGCCCACCACGGCCAGAATCCAGCAGTACCACAGGTTGGGGATGATGTCCATGGGATTCATGGGGCAGCCGTTGGCGACGGACAGGGCCGCGGCGGAAAGCAGCTGCGCGCCGTAGGGAATGATGCCCTGAAAGACGCAGGAGAACACGTCCAGCAGCGAGGCGGTCCGCCGGGGGTCCACCTTATACTCCTGGCTGATCTCCTTGGCCATGCTCCCGCTGACCACAATGGCCACGGTGTTGTTGGCCGTGGCGAAATCGGACAGGGACACCAGGGCGGCAATGCCCACCTGGGCGGAGCGGTTGCCCCGCATCATGCCCCGGAGCTTGTAAATCAGCCAGTTGATGCCGCCGTTGTGGGCAATCATTTCGCTCATTCCGCCGCAGAACAGGGTGAGGAAAAATACCTCGTTCATACCGGTAAAGCCGCTCCAAACCGCCTGAGCAAAACCGAAGAGGTCCAGGGAGGCGGTGGCCAGGCCGATGATTCCCGCCGTGAAGATGCCGATGGTCAGAACCAGAAATACGTTCATGCCCGCCAGCGCCAGCAGCAGCACCAGCAGGTAGGGAATCACCTTGATAAAACTGTAGCTCAAATCGTCCATGGGCGGTATGACCTCGGGACGGCCCGCCACCAGCAGCACGGCGATGGTAATCAGCGCGGCGGGCAGGGCAATGAAAAAGTTCACCCGGAACTTGTCCCGCATTTCACAGCCCTGAGAGCGGGTGGCGGCGATGGTGGTGTCGGAAATCATGGACAGGTTGTCGCCGAACATGGCGCCGCCCACGCAGGCGCCCACCATCAGGGGAATCGACAGCCCGCCCTTGTCGGCCACGCCCACCGCGATGGGGACGATGGCGCTGATGGTGCCCATGGAAGTGCCGGTGGCGGTGCCCATAAAGGCGGAGATGATGAAGACACCCGCCGCCAAGAACTGTACAGGGACCAGGGAGAGGCCCAGGTTCACGGTGGCGTCCCGCCCGCCCATAGAGGCGGCCACGCTGGAGAAGGCCCCGGCCAGCAGGTAAATCATCAGCATTGTGAGCACGTCGATGTTGGACGCGCCCCGGGCAAAGATAGCGAAGCGCTGGTCCAGGGGGCCCTTGGTGATGGCGAAAGCCGCCAGCAGAGCGATGAACATAGCGGTGACGGAGGGGAACTGGTAAAAGGCCATTTCCACCCCCTGGGCCTGGAGAATCAGTCCCGCCCCCAGATAGATCGCCACAAAGATCACAAAGGGGACCAAGGCCAGGCCGCTGCTTTTCTTGTTGATATCATGTTCCATATGGTTTCTCCTTCCTCTTTCCTGCTCAGAATTATAGCAGACAACGGGGGCTTTCGGCAATAGGTTTTTGCGCCTGGGCTTTGAAAGCCTGGATTTTTAAGTGGCGTTTCCAAAAGTCATCTCACAATGGAGCCAATGTGACACTAATGAACACCTGAGAGAAAGCGGGATTCCCTGGTCTACGGGATGGGCTTATGGGAGGCTATCCGGTATCATCATTTTGCGAATAGAGGCTCCAGACACCAGGCCCCCAGCATGCTGGTAGAGTCTGGGACCAAGGGCGAAAAGCAGGAGGAACCCGGCGTCAAGGAGGCGGGAAAGCCGGCTGCTGGTGAGATGCCCAAGCCGCCCAGATGAGTCCGGTGGATGGACGTATATTGCGCCTTCATTGGGGAGATTGATTTATCCCTGGAGGACAGCAAGTTCGAAAAAGAGACCACCGCATGACGCTATCGCATCATGCGGTGGTCTCCTATCAGGAAGATTTCTTTATCAGGGTTCCCTTGATGGGTTCCTTTTGTAGCCATCTCCCCTTCCGATATCACAATATCACAATTTCCGTAGCGCCTCTACCAAAGCGGTTTTCCCCTCGGTCTTCTCATCCTTCATTTTAATAATCCGGGCGGGGCTTCCCGCCACCACGGCGTTGTCAGGCACATCCTCAATGACGACGGCCCCGGCGGCCACAACGGCATTCTTGCCGATATGGACCCCCTCAATGACCACGGCGTTGGCTCCCACCAGCACGCCGTCCTCCACGATGACGGGTGTGGCGGAGGCGGGCTCCACCACGCCGGCCAGCACGGCCCCCGCGCCGATGTGGCAGCGGGCGCCCACGATGGCCCGGCCTCCCAGCACGGCCCCCATGTCAATCATGGTGCCCGGGCCGACTACGGCGCCGATGTTGATGACGGCCCCCATCATGATGACGGCCCCCTCGCCGATTTCTACCTTCTCCCGGATGACCGCGCCGGGCTCAATTCGGGCCTGGACGCCCTTGAGGTCCAGCAGGGGCACGCCGGAGTTCCGGCGGTCGTTTTCCACGACAAGGTCGGCAATCTTATTCCCGCTGGCTTCCAGAATGGGGCCCAGCTCCGCCCAGTCACCGAAGACGGTGAAGCTGTTTCCGGAGCCGAAGACCTTGGCGGAGCCGAAATCCACGGGGCCGGTGGTGTTGACGTAGAGCTTGACCGGGGTTTTTTTCTCCGAGTTCGCGATATAGGCAATGATTTCCTGTGCGTTCATAGGAACCTCCTGATTAGCAAGGTGTGGGAGCGGACATACATGCCCGGTTCGCTATACAGAGCGCTTTGGGAACCGGACACGCGGAGCTGTTCTTACGCCCCAAACAGAATTTTTTGCAGGTCGTAAACCCCGTTGGGTTTCCCCGGCAGCAGCCGGGCCATGTGCAGCGCGCCGTTGACGAAGATCTGGCGGCTGGCCGCCCGGTGGGTGAATTCCAGCTCCTCGTCGGGACCGAGGAAGTGGACGGTATGGGTACCCGCCA
The DNA here is from genome assembly GCA_910588175.1 of uncultured Oscillibacter sp. Classification (GTDB taxonomy): domain Bacteria; phylum Bacillota; class Clostridia; order Oscillospirales; family Oscillospiraceae; genus Oscillibacter. Next base: position 42,534 of record CAJUQQ010000015.1, on the reverse strand, counting down.
CGGTGCCTCCCCGGAGGGAGTGAACGCCGATCTCGTCCTTCCGCCGCTGCCCGGTGTTTCCCTCCCGGCCATGGACCGGGGTCAGGGCGCGGGCGGGGTCGATGGCCTCCAGCAGCAGCTTGGCGGTTCCGCTGGGAGCGTCAGCCTTCTGGTTGTGGTGGGTTTCCGTCAGCTCAATGTCAAAGTCCGGCTTTAAAACCCCGGAGACCGCCGCCAGGGCCCGGTACAATACGGCCACGCCCAGGGAGTAATTGGCGGACCAGAGCACCGGAGCGTAGGCGCCCAGACTCTCCAGCAGAGCGTGGTCCGCCTGGGAGAGGCCGGTGGTACCGGAGAGCAGGGGGGTGCCGGTGCGGCGGACATAGGACGCCACCTCCGGCAGCGAGCCGGGCCGGGAGAAGTCGATGACCACATCGGCCGTCTTTCCGAGATTGCCCAGCTGGTCGATATCGTTGATGTCAAAGGCGGCCTGAATCTCGTCTCCGGCGGCCTGAGCCGTTTCCTGAATGAGGGAGCCCATTTTTCCCCGGCCGATCAGAATGTAATTCACAGCAGCCCCGCCTCCTCCATCATGGCCCGGAGGGCCGTCTGATGCTCCCGGCTCATCTCGCACAGGGGCAGGCGCAGGGGGCCCGCGTCCAGCCCCATCAGGTTCATGGCGGATTTGACGGGGATGGGGTTTACCTCCATAAAGAGGCCGTTCATCAGCTCCAGGTATTTCAGATGAGTCTTCAGGGCCCGGGCCTGGTTTCCCCCGGCGTAGTCCGCCACGATTTGATGGCACACGTCCGGGCAGACGTTGGCGAAGACGGAAATGACGCCGCTGCCGCCGATGCTCATCAGGGGAAGGGTGATGTCGTCGTTTCCGGAGTAGAGGGCGAAGTCCGGCCCCACGCAGTGGGCGATCTTCATGGCGTAGGACATGTCGCCGCTGGCCTCCTTGATGCCGCAGATCCGGGGGTGCCTGCTGAGCGTCTCCACCGCAGAGACGGGGATGGAGCAGCCGGTGCGGCCCGGGACGTTGTAGAGCAGGCAGGGAATCTTCACCCGGTCCGCCGTCTCGGCGAAGTGGCGGACCATGCCGTCAGAGTTGGCCTTGTTGTAGTAAGGGGAGATGAGCAGCAGGGCGTCGGCCCCCATATCCTGGTATTGGATGCTCTTTTCCACCTGGGTGGCGGTGCAGTTGGAGCCGCTGCCCACAATGACGGGCACCCGGCCGTCCACCACCTTGATGGTGTGGGCCACCACGGAGGCGTCCTCCTCGTGGCTCATGGTGGGGTACTCGCCGGTGGTGCCCAGGGTGAGGATGGCGTCGGTTCCGGCGGCGATCTGCCGCTCCAGCAATTGGGTGAGAGCATCGAAATTGACGCTGCCGTCCTGGTGGAAGGGGGTGATCATGGCGACGATGGAGCCGGTGGGGTTGTTGAATTTCATTTGAGTTCCCTCCAGAAGTATGGTGTAGGCAGGGGTTGGTCCATATAAAAAAGCCGGTAGAGGCCGCGCTCCTACCGACAGTGAGCACGCCGGGGACGGCGTGACGGTTCTGTAAGCGGATAGCGCCCCCGCGGCCCGAAGCCGCGGACAGTCCCGGAGGTCTTCCCCCCGGGCCCATCTCCCGCCCATGCCTGAACGGGGGATTCGGCGGAGCTGCCCCCGCCGCGTTCCCAGCCTGCCGGCTCCCGCGACTTCATCGTCTCCGCGCCTCTATCTCATTTTTTGTTATCATAACACCTTCAAGTCCCGGTTTCAAGAGGGGAGACGGAAAAAATTCTTGTGGAAACCGACGAAAACGCCGCCGCCTCTTGCCTTCCGCCGCCGGAACATGCTATATTGTGAGGAGTTGAATGAAAGATAAGGAGGCAATGTTATGCTGCCTGTGATTGAATACCGCCGTGCCCTGCACCGTATCCCGGAGCTGGACGACCGTCTGCCGGAAACCTGCGCCTATGTCCGCTCCGCCCTGGCCAGCTTCGAGCTGGAGGCCTTTTCCCCCATCCCCTCTAGTATCTGCGCCTTTTTGGACGCCGGAAAACCGGAGACCGTGGCCTTCCGGGCGGATATGGACGCCCTGCCCATCGAGGAGGCCACCGGCCTGGCCTACGCCTCCGGCAACGCCGGAGCCATGCACGCCTGCGGCCACGACGGAAACACCGCCATGGCCCTGGCTCTGGCGCGGCACGCCGCCGCTCACCGTCAAGAGCTGCCCCGGAACGTCCTGTTTCTCTTCCAGCCCTCCGAGGAGACCACCGGAGGCGCGGAAAAGCTCTGTGACACCGGTGTGCTGGAGCGGTATCACACCGCCCGGGTCTTTGCCATGCACCTGTGGCCCAAATTGGAGCAGGGGCGCGTATACTGCCGTCCCGGCCCCATCATGGCCCGCTCCAACGAGGTGACGGTTACCCTCACCGGCAAAAGCGTTCACATCGGCAAGGCCTCGGAGGGGGTCGACGCCCTGGCGGCGGGAGCGGAGTATCTTCTTCGGGCCTATGCCATGGTGAAGGATCTGCCGGGGGAGGATCCGGTGGTGCTGCGCTTCGGGAAGATGGTCTCCGGCCGGGTGCGGAACGCCGTCAGCGGAAAAACGGTGCTGGAGGGAAGCCTCCGCTCCTTTCGGGACGAGACCCAGTCCCGCTGCCGCCGGGGGCTGGAGGAGATTGGACAGACCATCGCGTCGGAGACCGGCTGCGGCGTGGAGGTCCATTTAAACGAGGGCTACCCCGCCGTCTGGAACCATGAGGAGCTTTATGAGACGGTCCGGTCCGGGCTGGGAGAGCACGCACCCCTGCCGCTGGCGGTCCCCACGCTGACGGCGGAGGACTTTTCCTTCTACCAGCGGCGGGTTCCGGGTCTGTTCTTCCTGCTGGGGGTAGGGGACACGCCGGAGCTCCATTCCCCGGAGTTCTGCTTTGACGACGAAGCCGTGCTTCCCCAGGGCGTGGAGTTCCTGAAACGGCTTTTAATGCTGGAGTGAGGAAATCCGCCCCCCTTGCAAAGGGGAAAAAGCGGGGTATACTAAGAACCTGTATTCACAACCAATGCGTACCGTCTGGACGGTCTTTTTCCCGTCATACCCCGTCGTTTTCCCCTCTAATCCGCTGAGACTGCCGGGGAAAAGCCCCTTGTCTGGCGGGAAAAATCCTCGCCCATCCGGCTTTCCCCGGTTATGCGTACAAGTTCTAAAGAAAAGCTTCCGTTCCCCGTCTCTCCGGAGGCGGAGACTGCTCCAGGGGAGCCCGCTCCCCCCTGGAAGAAGGCGGAATGGATGTCCGGCGGGACCGGACGGAAAGGAGGGCGGTTTGTGATGCCGAAGACGCGAAGACCCAGTGCCGTGCAGACGCTCGCTCTGGGCTTTGCCCTGCTGATTCTGGCGGGGGCCTGTCTGCTGTCGCTGCCCATCGCCTCCCGCAGCGGAGAGGGCATCCCCTGGACCAGCGCCGTGTTCACCGCCGCTTCGGCCTCCTGTGTCACGGGGCTGACGGTGTACGACACCGCCACGCAGTTCACACCCTTCGGGCAGGCGGTTCTGCTGCTGTTGATTCAGATCGGGGGTCTGGGGTTTGTGACGGCTTCCCTCCCGGCGGCGCTGCTGGCCCGGCGGCGGGTGGGCCTGCGCCAGCGGGCGCTGCTCCAGGACAGCGTGGGAGCCCTGCAATTGGGGGGCGTGGTCCGGCTGGCCCGGCGGGCCCTGCTGGTGACGGTTCTGTGCGAGGGCTTGGGGGCGGCGGCGCTGGCCTTCTGGTTCTGTCCCCGGTACGGCTGGGGGAAGGGCCTGTGGATGGCGGTGTTTCACGCCGTCTCGGCCTTCTGCAACGCGGGTTTTGATCTTCTGGGCACCGGCGCGTCCATCACCACGGAGGCGGGGGAGCCCCTGCTGAACATTGTGCTCATGGCGCTGATCATCTGCGGGGGTCTGGGCTTTTTGGTGTGGGACGACGTGCTGGCCCATGGGCGGCACTTCCGCCGCTGGCGGCTTCACTCCAAGATGGCCTTTACCGTGACGCTGCTCCTCTTCGCCGGGGGCGCTGCGGCTTTCTGGTTTCTGGAGGCGGACCACGCCTTCGCCGGGGCGGACGGCCCCACCCGGGCGCTGATGGCGGCCTTTCAGTCAGTGACGGCCCGGACGGCGGGCTTTGCCTCGGTGGATCAGTCCTCCCTGAGCCAGGGAGGCGTGCTGCTGATGCTGGTTTTGATGTTTGTGGGCGCGGCTTCCGGCTCGACGGGGGGCGGCGTGAAGGTGAACACCTTCGCGGTTCTGGTCCTGGGGGTCCGGGCGCGAATCTGGCGGCAGGACGACGTGAACGTATTCCGCCGCCGGCTGGACGAGGGGGATATCCACAAGGCCTATTCCACCGCCGGCATCTATCTTTTCGGGGCTCTTTGCGGCTGCATGGTGCTGTGCGTACAGGGCGCGGGACTGACGGACGCCCTGTTTGAGACCTTCTCCGCCATGAGCACCGTGGGCCTCAGCCGGAACCTGACGGGGTCTTTGCCCGCTCTCTCCAAATGGGCGGTGATTTTGATGATGTTCGCCGGACGGGTGGGCAGCATGTCCGTAGCCATGGCGGTGACCCGCGGGCGGGACGCCCAAAACGGCCTGCGCTATGTGCCGGAAAAAATTCTGATCGGTTGAGAAAGGAGGGCCATGGAATGAAATCCTTTTTGGTGATCGGCCTGGGCCGCTTCGGGCGGCACCTGACCCGGTATCTGCTGGAGCTGGGGAACGAGGTCATGGTCTTGGACAAGGACGAGGAAAAGGTGGCCAAGGTGGCGGGCATGGCCACCGCCGCCTGCGTGGGGGACTGCCAGGACGAGCAAGTGCTGGAGGCCCTGGGCGTGCGGAACTTTGACATCTGCTTTGTCTGCGTCCGGGACGACTTCCAGTGCTCTCTGGAGGCCACGGCGGCTTTGAAGGACCTGGGAGCCCGGTTCGTGGTGGCCCGGGCGGACCAGGAGCGGCAGATCAAATTCCTGCGGAAGATCGGGGCGGACTTCGTGGTCCACACGGAGATGGACATGGCCCGCCGGGCAGCCATCCGCTTCTCCGCCGAGAACGTCTTCGACTACTTTGAGCTGACGCCGAAATTCGCCATCTTCGAGCTGGAGGTCCCCCAGGAGTGGGAGGGCCATACAGTCATGGAGCTGGAGGTCCGCCGCCGGTACAACGTCAATATTCTGGGTGTGAAAAGCGGCGATGTGGTGGTCCCCCTGGTGGACCCGAACTACCGCTTTCGGGAGGACGCCCATCTCATCGTGGCCGGAGACAAGGAGGCGGGCATCCGCCTGATGAATTTACATTAAATTCCGACATAGAATTCGGGTTTCTGCGCATGCTTTTTCTGAGGTGATGTTTCATGTCAGAGGAGCGGCGCGCGATGAATCGTCTTGACGATGGAAAGCCCTTCCTGCGCCTGGAGCCGGAGAAACGAATCTGCCCCATTGTGGACCCGGTCTCCATTTACAAATACCCCTTGGCGACCTCGGAGGAAATGGGTTTCCGGGTGCTGGACAATTTCCCGGAGGAGCACATTCAATAAACGCGCGAAACGCCCCCTCCGGCTTTGCCGGAGGGGGCGGCGAAAATCAGGAGCGGTTCCCGCAGGCGGCCAGATCCCGGAGGAAGTCCTCCACGGCCTGTTCCGGAGTGGCCCAGCTTGCCACCAGGCGAATCATCGTGTGCCCGGCGTCCACGGCGTGGTCCACCTCGAACTCATAGCCCATGGCCTGGAGCTGCCGGATGACCTCGTTGGGGAGCACGGGGAACTGCTGGTTGGAGGGGGACGCCACGGGAAGGGGATAACCCAGAGCGGCCACTCCGTCCCGGAGGCGGAGGGCCAGCGCGTTGGCGTGGCGGGCGGCCTCCAGATAGGTCCCGTCCTCCAGCAGGGCTTGGAACTGGACCCCCAGCAGCCGGCCCTTGGCGAACATCGCCCCCCGGCGCTTGATGTGCCAGCGGAAGTCCGGCCGGGCCTTGGCAAAGACCAGGGCCTCCCCGAAGAGAGCGCCGTTTTTGGTGCCGCCGATGTAGAATACGTCGGCCAGGGCCGCGTAGTCCGGCAGAGTCATGTCTCCGCAGGCCAGGGCGGAGCCCAGCCTTGCCCCGTCCAGGAAGAGGAGGAGGCCATGCTCGTCGCAGCACTGCCGGAGGGCCGTCAGCTCCGCCTTGGAGTAGACGGTGCCGGTTTCCGTGGTGTTGGAGACGTAGGCCATGGCGGGCTTCACCTGATGCTCGTCGCTGTGGAGCTCCGGCACGGACTCGATCATGGCGGGAGTGAGCTTTCCGTCGGGACTGGGGACGGCGATGACCTTGTGGCCTGTGCCCTCGATGGCCCCGGTTTCGTGGACGTTGACATGGCCCGTGTGGGCGGCGATCACCGCCTCATAGGGCTTCAGCATGGCCTCAATCACCAGCAGGTTCGTCTGGGTGCCGCCCACCAGGAAGTGTACGTCCGCCTCGGGGGCGGCGCAGAGGCCGCGGATGAGCTCCCGCGCCTTCTGGCAGCGGGGGTCCAGGCCATAGCCTCGGGTTTGTTCGAAATTGGTATCGGTGAGGGCCTTCAGCACCTTGGGGTGGGCGCCCTCGCTGTAGTCGTTTCGGAAACTGTACATGGTCAACCTCCAGAAAGTAACAACCGGAGCAGAGAACTGTTACGGAATGTTACAGATTTGATGTTGAAATTATAGCGCGAATCCTGTATAAAAACAAGGAACAGAAACAGAAAATTTTCCCGGCAGGACCGGGACGCGGGAGGAGATTCGGTTGAAGAAGAGAGCGGTGTGGGTTTTGGCGGCGCTTTTGCTGCTGGCCTCCGGCTGCGGCGGGCAGCGGGAAGATGGCGGGGCGGAAGAGTCGGATGTTGCCCTAGACACTCTGTACGCCGGAATGGAGGAGCTTTGCGGCTGGGAAGAGGGCTACATGGCGGACGTGGAGGGAGAGCTGCTGGAGGGCTATTACCCCGGCCTCTCCGAAATCCCCGCGAAACAGCTGGTCGTCAAGGTTCCGGCTATGAGTTCCGACGTGAATGAGATTGTGCTGATGCAGTGTGAGACGGAGGAGGACGCGGAGTCCGCCGCCGCCATCCTCCAGGCCCGAATCGACGCCCAGGCGGAGGGCGGGGCCTGGTACCCCGAGAGCCTGGAGGCCTGGAAGGCGGCCAAGGTGCTGCGGAAAGGTACTTACGTGGCCCTGATCGCTTCCGGGGCGTATCAGGAGACTCTGGAGGAGCAGTTTAACCTCCAATTCCAGTGAGGGGGATTCCATGGTTTTCAGCAGCCTGACATTTTTATTCGGCTATCTGCCGCTGACGCTGGCACTGTACTTTCTTACGCCGCTTCGGTGGCGTAATTTTGTGCTGCTGGTAACCAGCCTTTTTTTCTACGGCTGGGGGGAGCCGGTGTATGTGGGGGTTATGTTCCTCTCCATCTTCATCGACTACACCCACGGACTTCTGGTGGAGAAGTTCCGGGAACGGGACCGGCTGGCCCGGTGGTTTGTGGGGCAGTCGGTGGTGTTCAACCTGCTGCTCCTGGGCTTTTTCAAGTACTGGGATTTCCTGGCGGCGAATTTGTCCCTGCTTCCGGGGGCAGCGGTTCCCCAGCTGGGACTGCCTCTGCCCCTGGGCATTTCCTTCTTCACCTTCCAGACCATGAGTTATACCATCGACGTCTACCGCCGGGACGCGCCGGTCCAGCGGAACGTCGTTGACTTCGGGGCCTATGTGACCCTGTTCCCCCAGCTCATCGCCGGGCCCATCGTGAAGTATAAAACCGTGGCGGAGGAGCTGGTCCGGCGTACCGTCACGTCTCAGGACTTCGCGGAAGGGGCCTGCCGGTTCACCGTGGGCCTTGCCAAAAAGGTCCTGCTGGCCAACGCCGCCGGGGCCCTGTGGGAGAGCTGCCAGGCCTCTCAAAACGCCGGGGCGCTGACGGTTGCCGGGGGCTGGACGGGGCTGTTCGCCTTCGGCCTCCAGATTTACTTCGACTTCTCTGGCTACTCCGACATGGCCATCGGCCTGGGCCGCATCCTGGGCTTCCGGTTTGACGAAAACTTTGACCACCCCTATCTCTCCACCTCCGTGGGGGAGTTCTGGCGGCGTTGGCACATGTCCCTGACCTCCTGGTTTCGGGAGTACCTGTACTTCCCCCTGGGGGGCAGCCGGGCGGGGAGCGCCAAGACCCTTCGGAACCTGCTCATTGTCTGGTTCTGCACCGGCTTCTGGCACGGGGCCAGCTGGAATTTCATTCTCTGGGGTTTGTACTTCGGCCTGTGGCTGATTCTGGAGCGGTTTGTCTTCCGGGATCTTCTCGTCCGGACGCCGGTCCTGGTGAAGCGGTTCTATACGCTGCTGGTGGTCTTCGTGGGCTGGGGCATCTTCGCCATGGAGGACCTGGGCGTCTGCGGACGGTATCTGGCGGTGTGCTTCGGCGGCGGGCCGCTTTGGTCCGGTCCGGACGGCTACCGTTTGCGGAGCTGGGCCCTGATTCTGCTTCTGCTGGCCCTGGGTTCCACCACCCTGGCTGTGGATCTTTGGAAGAAGATCCCGGAGCGGGGCAGGAAACTCCTGACCCCGGTGCTGATGGCCCTGGGGCTGATTGTCTCCACCGCCTATCTGGTGGACGGCAGTTACAATCCCTTCTTGTATTTCCGGTTTTAAGGAGGCGGTGAGATGACAACAAGATACAGCCGCTTCCTGTCGGCCTTTTTCTGCGTCTTTCTGGGGGGCCTGCTGGCGTGGCACGTCCTCCTACCGGACCGGGACCGCTCCGATGTGGAGAACCGGACCCTGGCGCAATTCCCGGAGTTCTCCTGGGAGAACTTGAAGGACGGCAGCTTCACCAAGGGGGTGGAGAACTACTTTGCCGACCAGTTCCCCCTCCGGGACCAGTGGACGGGCCTCAAGGCCCGGACGGAGCAAGTCCTGGGCAAGCGGGAGTTCAACGGGGTCTACCTCTGCGGACACGCTTTGATTTCGAAGGTGGACCCTCCCAGGGACGGCCTGGAGGAGAAGAATTTGAGCTATGTTTCCCGGCTGGCCGGGAAGGCGGAAGTTCCCGTATACCTGGGCCTCATTCCCTCGGCTGCGGAAATCCGGCGGGAGGATTTGCCAAAGGGGGCGGAGAGCTGGGACCAGGCGGCCTTTATTGCCAGGGCCGTGGAGCTGGAGGGCGTGGAGGGCGTGGACTTCCTGACGGCTCTGAGCGCCCACGCCGGGGAGGATATTTTTTACCGCACGGACCACCACTGGACCAGCCTGGGGGCCTATTACGGCTATGCCGCCCTGATGGAGTCCTTGGGCCGGGGAGAGGAGGTTCTGGAGCGGGAGGCCTTTGAGCGATTGATCGTTCCCCATTCCGACGAGTTTCAAGGGACGCTGTATTCCCAGTCCGGCGTCCACTGGCTGCCGCCGGACACCATTGAGTTCTGGGTCCCGGACGAGGGCTTTGAGGTCACCTCCTGGCGGGAGGGCGCCCCCCAAAAGGCCAGTTTGTACGACCTGACCAAGCTCCAGACCAAGGACAAATATTCCGCCTTCCTGGGGGGCAATCAGCCCCTCTGCGTGATCAAAAACCAGGAGGGAACGGGAAAGCTTCTGGTGATCCGGGATTCCTACGCGGATTCCATGGCCCCCTTCCTGGCCCTGCACTTTGAGGAGGTCCACCTGCTGGACCCCCGGTATTACCGCTACTCCGCCGCGAAGTACGCCCAGGAGAACGGGCTGGACGCCATTGTGGTGGCGTACAGCGTGCCGAATTTCATTACCGACCGGAACCTGGTACTGCTGATCCAGTGAGGCTGAGCCCGCCGAAATCATTTTCGGCGGGCTTGCTTTTGGACGCTTGTACAGTTATAATAAACGCCATAAAAAAGAAAAGGGGAAGTGCCATGAATACTGCCACCCGCGTTGAACACGACACCATGGGAGAAATCGCCGTTCCGGCGGACCGCCATTGGGGAGCCCAGACCCAGAGGAGCTTGGAGAATTTCAAAATCGGCGGCCAGCGCCAGCCGAAAGAGATCATCACTGCCTTTGCCTACTTAAAGGAGGCCTGCGCCAAGGCCAACGCCGCTCTGGGCAAGCTGACGGCGGAGCAGGCCGCTGCCATCGCCGCCGCCTGCGGGGAAATCCGGGCCGGAAAGTGGGACGGGGAATTTCCCCTGGTGGTCTGGCAGACGGGAAGCGGCACCCAGACCAATATGAACGTCAACGAGGTTATTGCCCATCTGGCGGCGGACCGGGGCGTCCGGCTCCACCCCAACGACCACGTCAACGCCTCGCAATCCTCCAACGACACCTACCCCTCCGCCCTTCACATCGCGGCGGCGCTGTCGGTGGCAGGGGAGGTCCTTCCGGCGGCGGAGCGGCTGGCCGGGGCCTTTCAAAAGCTGGAGGACGCTTACCCGGACCTGATCCGCATCGGGCGGACCCATCTTCAGGACGCCACGCCCCTGCGCTTTGCCCAGGAGGTCTCCGGCTGGCGGGAGCTGGTGGAGGCTCCCTGCCGGATGCTGCGGGCGGCGCAGGAGGAGCTGTGCCGTTTGGCCATCGGCGGCACCGCCGTGGGCACCGGGCTGAACGCGGCCAAGGGCTATGACGAGATGGTCTGCGGGGAGCTGCGGGCCCTGACGGGCCTTCCCTTCCGGCCCGACGGGAACAAGTTCCACGCCCTCACCAGCAAGGATGCCCTGGTCTTCGCCCACGGCGGCCTGAAGGCCCTGGCGGCGAACCTGATGAAAATTGCCAACGACATTCGTTGGCAGGCCAGCGGCCCCCGCTGCGGCATGGGGGAGCTCCATATTCCGGAGAACGAGCCGGGCAGCTCCATCATGCCCGGAAAGGTGAATCCCACCCAGTGCGAGGCCGTCACCATGACGGCGGTGCAGGTGATGGGAAACGACGCCGCCATTGGCTTTGCCGCCAGCCAGGGGAACTTCCAGCTGAACGTCTTCCTGCCGGTGTCGGCCTATAACTTCCAGCTCTCCGCCCGGCTGCTGGCGGACGCGATGGAGTCCTTCCGGGTCCACTGCGTGGAGGGGATGACGCCCAACGTGGAGCGGATGGAGGAGAATCTGAACAACTCCCTGATGCTGGTCACCTGCCTGACGCCGAAGATCGGCTATGAGAAGGCGGCGGAGTGCGCCAAAAAGGCCCTGCGTGAGGGCACGACGCTCAAAGAGGCCGTGTTGTCCCTGGACCTTCTGACGGCGGAGGAGTTCGACGAGACGGTGAGGCCGGAAAAGATGGTTTGAGCCGCCCGGCAGAAAGGGTCCCGGCGGCGGAAAAAAAGATCGGTTCATAAAAGCGAGTGGGGAGAGGCGGGGGAGCGGCCAACAACATGGCGGAATTCCCCCGCCTGTCTGGGCGGCTATTTGTATAAATTGGAGAATTTATTATACTACCGAATTAGCGCTTTACTATGATAAAAAATTGGAGTATACTGTACTCCATCAATGGGGCGCCGCCCCACAAGGAGGAACCCCATGGAATTGGATTTGAATATCTTGCGTCCCCAGGAGCGGCTGGCCCTCCGGCTCCGGCTGCTGTATGAGCAGGCGGGCTTCCGGCAGTACCGCATGGGCCGCTTCGAGGAATACGGCCTCTACCAGCAGAACCGCCGGTTTCTGGCCTCTGAACAGGTTATTACCTTTACTGATCTGGATGGGCGGCTGCTGGCGCTGAAGCCGGATGTGACGCTCTCCATCGCCAAGAACGCCCAATTTGAGGAGGGGGGCTGCGGGCGGTTTTACTACGCGGAGAACGTCTATCGCCCCAGCCAGGAGAGCCATACCTTTCAGGAGATCAGCCAGATGGGGCTGGAGTGTGTGGGCGGGGTGGACGACGCCGTTACCGCCCAGGCGGTGTCCCTGGCGGGACAGAGCTTGGCTCTGACGGGCCGGGACTTCGTGCTGGAGGCCAGCCATATGGGCTTTGTGGCGGGACTGCTGGACGCCGTGGGCGCGCCGGAGGCCGCCCGGCCCCGGCTGCTCCGCTGTGTCCGGGACCGGAATCTTCATGAGCTGCGCTCCGCGGCGGAGGAGGCGGGGCTGTCCCGCCAGGGGGCGGATGCCCTCTGCCGTCTGGATGCCTTGACGGGGGACTGGCAGACGGTGCTGGCCCAGGCGGAGCCCATTGCCCTGAACGCCTCCATGGGGGCAGCCTTGGAGGAGCTGCGGACCCTGTGCGCCGCTTTGGAGAAGCAGGGGCATAGCCTGCGGCTGGACCTGTCCCTGGTGAACGACATGGAGTATTATAACGGCCTGGTTTTGCAGGGCTACCTGGCGGGTCTGCCCCGGGCGGTGCTCAAGGGCGGGCGGTACGACCCCCTGGCGGAGCAGTTCCGCTCTGGAGCGAAGGCAGTCGGCTTCGCCCTGTATCTGGACGAGCTGGAGCGCCTGAGCGGCCCCCTCAGAGAGGAGCGAACCATGCTGAACATCGCTCTGCCCAAAGGCCGTCTAGGGGATAAGGTTTACAGCCTTCTGGCCGGTGTGGGCTACGGCTGTCCGGAGGATTACAACGAGAGCCGAAAGCTGGTGGTGGAGAATCCCGCCGCAGGCATCCGTTATTTCCTGGTGAAGCCCAGCGACGTGGCCATCTATGTGGAGCACGGCGCGGCGGATATCGGCATTGTGGGCAAAGACATTTTAGAGGAGTCCGGGGCCGATGTCTACGAGCTGCTGGACACGGGCCTGGGGAAGTGCCGCATGTGCGTGGCGGGGCCCGAGGACTTTACCGACGATCCGGGCCGGACCCTTCGGGTGGCGACGAAGTTCGTGAACATCGCGAAATCCTACTACGCCGCCCAGGGGCGGGATATCGACATCATCAAGCTGAACGGGTCCATTGAGCTGGCCCCGCTTTTGGGATTGTCCGACGTGATCGTGGACATCGTGGAGACCGGAACGACCCTGCGGGAGAACCATTTGAAGGTTCTGAGACCCTTCATGCCCATCTCCGCCCGCTTTGTGGCCAACCGGGCCAGCTTCCAGTTCAAGCGGCGGGAGATTGAGACTCTGCTGGGGAAGCTGACGGAGGTGACAAGGACATGATGCGGATTTTGGATTTTGACAGCCTCTCGCCGGAGGAGTTCCTGAACCGGGACATCCAGGCGGAGGAGGATGTGAGTGCCGCCGTGGACGAGGTCATCGCCAACGTCCGGAAGCGGGGCGACGCCGCCCTCCGGGACTACACCCGCCGCTTTGACGGCGCGGAGCTCCAGGATTTGTGGGTGAGCGCCGAGGAATTTGACGCTGCCCGGGAGGCGGTGGACCCCTATTTTATGGAGACGCTGAGGGAGGCGGCGGAGAATATCCGGCGCTTTCATGAGCGGCAGAAGCACAATGATTTCCTCCTGGCGGACCGGCCCGGCGTAGTGATGGGCCAGCGGTGGACGCCTATTGAAAAGGTGGGAGTCTGCGTGCCCCGGAGCCCGGAGGCCTTTCCCTCCACCATTTTGATGAACGCCATCCCCGCCCAAATCGCCGGGGTGCTGGATATTGTGATTGTGACGCCTCCCCGGCCGGACGGCTCCGTCAGCCCGGAAGCCCTGATGGCGGCGGAGCTGGCGGAGGTGACGGAGGTTTTCAAGATCGGCGGCGCCCAGGCGGTGGCCGCCCTGGCCTACGGCACGGAGAGCGTGCCGAGAGTGGACAAGATCGTGGGCCCCGGCGGGGTCTTTGTGGCCACGGCGAAGCGGAAGGTCTTCGGACAAGTAGCAATTGATATGATCGCCGGGCCCAGTGAGATTCTGGTTCTGGCGGACGGGAAGACGAATCCCCAATGGGCGGCGGCGGACCTGCTGAGTCAGGCGGAGCACGATCCGCTGTCCTCCGCCGTGCTGGTGACGGACAGCCGGGAGCTGGCGGAGGCCGTCCAAGCGGAGGTGGAGGCCCGGCTGGAGGCGCTGCCCCGGAAGGAGATTGCCCGGAGATCTATAGAGGACAACGGAAAGATCATCGTCACGGACAGCCTGGACAAAGCCCTCCTGGCGGTAAACCGCATCGCTCCGGAACATCTGGAGCTCTGCGTGGACGATCCCTTCGCCCTGCTTCCCCGGATTAAAAACGCCGGGAGCGTCTTCCTGGGCCGCTTCACGCCGGAGGCCCTGGGGGACTATTTCGCGGGACCGAACCACACCCTTCCCACCTCCGGCACCGCCCGGTTTTCCAGCCCCCTGGGTATGGACGACTTTATGAAGCGGTCCAGCTTCCTCTGCTATGACCAAGCGGCGCTGAGCGCCTGCGGAGACCGCGTCGCGGACTTCGCCCGGCGGGAAGGACTGGAGGGGCATGCCCGCTCCGCGGAGAGCCGGAGGGAGCCCTGACGGTACTTGCCCCCGCGGGGGAAGCCATCTTCATGGCGGAATTTTTCCTGACGCCGGAAGCGCGTCAACCTTTGATGGAAAGGCGGATACTATGAGCCGGTTTTTATCCCTGGAGGCCTGTCGGCTGGCCCCTTATACCCCCGGCGAACAGCCCCGGGACCAGCAGTATGTGAAACTAAACACCAACGAAAGCCCCTTCCCGCCCTCGCCCAAGGTTCTGGAGGCCCTCAGCCGGTCGGAGGCGGAAAAGCTCTATCTCTACTCCGACCCCACCTGTGCCGCCCTGAACGCCGCCATTGCCAAGCGCTGCGGCCTGGAACCGGAGAATGTCATTTCCGGCAACGGCTCCGACGAGATTCTGGCCTTTGCCTTCCGGGCCTTCTGCGGAATGGGGAGAGGCGCGGCCTTCGCCGACATCACCTACGGCTTCTATGAGGCCCAGGCGGCCCTCTTCGGGCTGGAGGCCCGGCGGGTCCCCCTGCGGGAGGACTTCTCCCTGAAGGTGGAGGATTATCTGGATTTTCCCGGCACGGTGGTCCTCGCCAACCCCAACGCGCCCACCGGCATGGCGGTTCCCGTGGCGGACATCCGCAGGCTGCTGGAGAGGGACCCGGGCCGGGCCGTCATCGTGGACGAGGCCTATGTGGATTTTGGGGCGGAGAGCTGCGTCCCGCTGGTTCGGGAGTACGAAAACCTCCTGGTGACCCAGACCATGTCCAAAAGCCGCTCCCTGGCGGGGGGACGAATCGGTTTTGCCCTGGGCTCGCCGGAGCTCATCGCGGACCTGAACCGGGTGAAGTACAGCTTTAACCCCTACAATGTAAACCGTCTCTCCCTGCTGGCGGGAGCCGCCGCCATGGAGGACGAGGACTACTTCCAGACCTGCTGCCGGGCCATCCGGGAGACCCGGGCCTGGACTGCGGCGGCTCTGGAGGAGCGGAGCTTCACCGTCCTGCCCTCCTCCGCCAACTTTATTTTCGCCAAATCGGACCGCCTCCCCGGCGGGGAGCTGTACCGGAAATTGAAGGAAGCGGGCATCCTGGTCCGCTGGTTTGACAAGGACCGCATCCGGGATTTCTGCCGGATCACCATTGGCTCCCGGGAGCAAATGGAGGCTCTGACGGGGCGGATCGACCGGCTGTTGGCCGGACTATAAGGAGGGAGAAGCCATGCGCACCGCAAGCGTTCAACGGGACACCCGAGAGACGCGGATCAAGCTCTCTTTGAATCTGGACGGGACGGGAAAGACGGAGGTCTCCACCGGCTGCGGCTTCCTGGACCACATGCTGGAGCTCTTTGCCCGCCACGGGGACTTTGATCTCTCCGTGACCTGTCACGGGGATACCCAGGTGGATTTCCACCACTCTGTGGAGGACATTGGCATCTGCCTGGGCAAGGCGTTTCAGGAGGCCTTGGGGGACAAGCGTGGTTTGGTCCGCTATGGCCAATGCCTGCTGCCCATGGACGAGACCCTGGTACTCTGCGCCGTGGACCTCTCGGGCCGGGATTATCTGGGCTGGGCGGTGGACCTGCCTGCCGCCAAGGTGGGGGATTTCGACACGGAGCTGGCCCAGGAGTTCTGGCTGGGCTTCGTGCGGAACTGCCCCGGCTCCCTCCATATCCGCCGGATGGCGGGGGAGAACACCCACCACATTCTGGAGGCGGTTTTCAAGGGAGCGGGCCGGACGCTGAAAGCGGCCGTGGCCTTGGACCCCAAGCATTTGGGTGAGATTCCCAGTACGAAAGGGGTGCTTTGAGTGACCGCTGTTTTGGATTACGGCGTGGGCAACCTGTTCTCCCTGCAATCCAGCCTCCGCGTTCTGGGACTGGAGACGGAGGTTACCGGCCAGGCGGAAAAGCTCCGGGCGGCGGACCGAATCATTCTCCCCGGTGTGGGGGCCTTTGGCGACGCCCGGGCGAAGCTGGACGAGACAGGGCTGGTTCCGGTGCTGTTGGAGGAGGCGGAGCGAAAGCCTCTTCTGGGCATCTGCCTGGGGATGCAGCTTCTTTTTGACCGGAGCTTTGAATACGGCGAGCATCCCGGACTGGGCTTGATTCCCGGGGATGTGGCGGAACTCCGGGAGGACCTGGTGGACAAAACGCTGAAAATTCCCCACATGGGCTGGAACCGTCTGGAGACCGCCAAGGAGGACCCGCTCTTCCGGTATTTCCAGAATGGCGAATATGTTTACTACGTCCATAGCTTTTACGCCCGGAATTGCCGGGAGAGCACCCTGGGTGTTTCCCAATACGGAAACCTGGCCGTCACCGGCGTGGTCCGGCGGGGAAATGTCTGGGGCACCCAGTTTCACCCGGAAAAGTCCGGGGACGCGGGGCTCCGCCTGCTGCGGGCCTTCGCGGAGCTGTAAGGGAGGCGCCGGCATGAGAAGAAAGGACCGGGAGGTTACGGATTCCGTAAAAATCCGGGAAATCATAACTGCCTGTAGTTGCTGCCGTCTGGGATTCTGCGACAAAGGGCGGGCCTATATTGTCCCCATGGATTTCGGCTTTGAGGAAACAGACGGACGCTACACCTTCTATTTCCACAGCGCGGCGGAGGGCCGGAAAATTGACCTCATTCGCGAGACAGGCTGGGCCGCTTTTGAAATGGATACCGGCCATGAGCTGGTCTCGGGCCCCAAAGCCTGCGACTACACCGCCCGCTATCAATGCGTCATGGGCGGCGGGCCGGTGACCCTGGCGGAGACGGAGGAGGAAAAACGGACGGGTCTGGCCGCCATTATGGCCCATCTCACCGGCAGAGACCGGTGGGACTTTGACGGGGCTGTCCTGGAGAGAACCCAGGTATTCCGCCTGGAGGCGGAGGAGCTGACCTGTAAGGTCCATGAATGAGAAAAGGAGCGATACCATGCAGATTTTCCCAGCCATCGACCTGCGGGGCGGGCAGGTGGTCCGCCTCTACCAGGGGGACTACGACCAGGAGACCGTCTACGGCGCGGACCCCCGGGCCCAGGCCAGGGCGTTCCTGGAGGCGGGGGCTCAATGCCTCCACGTGGTGGACCTGGACGGAGCCCGGGACGGCACCATGGCCAATTTTGACAGCATTGCCGCCATCGCGAAACAGGGCGGGCTGTACATCGAGGTGGGCGGCGGCATCCGCACGGAAGAGCGGGTCCGCCAGTACTTGGACCTTGGGGTGGGCCGGTGCATTCTGGGCACCGCTGCCGTGAAGGACTTTGCCTTTACCGCGCGCATGGCTCAAACATATGGAGACCGGATTGCCGTGGGCGTGGACGCCCGGGACGGCTATGTGGCCGTCAACGGCTGGAAGGAGCTCTCCCAGGAAAAGGGCGTGGACTTCTGCCGCCGTCTCCGGGACGCGGGGGTAAAGACCGTGATCTACACCGACATCAGCCGGGACGGCGCGGGCCGGGGAACCAATCTGGAGCTCTACCGGGAATTGGTCCAGATTGAGGGGCTGGACATCACCGCTTCCGGCGGCGTCGGCTCTCTGGAGGAGCTGCGGCGGCTGAAGGACATGGGAGTCCGGGCCGCCATCCTGGGGAAGGCCCTGTACGACGGGCGGCTGGATCTCCGGACCGTCCTGCGGGAGGTGGAGGCATGCTAGCGAGACGCATCATCCCCTGTCTGGACGTGCGGGACGGTCGGGTAGTGAAGGGCACAAATTTCGAGGGGCTCCGGGATATGGCGGACCCGGTGGAGCTGGCCCGGTTTTACAACGATTCCGGGGCCGATGAGCTGGTCTTTTACGACATCACCGCCTCCGCCGAGGGCCGGGAGCTGTTTACGGACATTCTCCGCCGGGTGGCCTCCGAGATTTTCATTCCCCTTACCGTAGGGGGCGGCATCCGGACGCTGGCGGACTTTGACCGGGTGCTGAAGTGCGGCGCGGACAAGGTCAGCGTAAACTCCGGGGCCATCGCGGAGCCCTCGCTGATCGCGGCGGCGGCGAAACGCTACGGGGACCAGTGCGTGGTTCTCAGCATGGATGTGAAGCGGGTGGATGGACGGTTCCGTCTCTTTGCCAAGGGGGGCCGGGAGGACACCGGCATCGACGCCATGGAGTGGGCGGTCCGGGGTGTGGGGGACGGCGCGGGGGAAATCGTGCTGAATTCCATCGACACCGACGGTGTGAAAAACGGCTTTGACCTGGAGATGCTGGACGCTTTGACGGCCCGGGTTTCGGTTCCGGTTATCGCCAGCGGCGGGGCGGGGAATATGGAGCACTTCGCGGAGCTTTTCACCCACCCCGGCGTGGACGCGGGACTGGCCGCCTCCATCTTCCACACGAAGCAGGTGGACATTCGGGACCTGAAGCGCTTTCTCCGCGACAGAGGCGTGGAGATGAGACTATGAAAAGGAGTGTTCCCATTGGATTTGAAGTTTGATGAGCGGGGCCTGATTCCCGCCATTGTCCAGGACCACTACACCAAGGAGGTTCTGACCCTGGCCTATATGAACGCCGAGAGTCTGGCCATTACCATCGACGAGCGCCGGACCTGCTTCTGGAGCCGGAGCCGCCAGGAGCTCTGGCGGAAGGGAGAGACCAGCGGGAACCGCCAGCATGTGGTGTCCATCACCGCCGACTGCGACAAGGACGCCCTGGTGGTGGAGGTGGTGAAGGACGGCCCCGCCTGCCACACCGGAGCGGAAAGCTGCTTTTTTAACCGGCTGTATCTCTCTGACGAGCTGAAGCGGTTCAGCTACGAGGGGCTGTACCAGCTCATCGCCGGACGGAAAACCAGCCCCCAGGAGGGCAGCTATACCACCTACCTCTTTGACAAGGGGCTGGACAAGATTCTCAAAAAGGTAGGGGAAGAGTGTACCGAGGTCATCATCGCCGGGCGGAAGGAGGACCGGGAGGAGACGGTCTATGAGATTGCCGATCTCTGCTACCACGTGATGGTGCTGATGGTCCAGATGGGCATTACCGTGGAGGACATCACCCGGGAGCTGGAAAAGCGCCATGTGGTGGACCACAAGGTGAAGCAGGAACGGATGCAATGAAAAACATCTGCTCCGTCCATACCCATTCCACCCTGTGCGACGGGAAAGACACTCTGGTGGAAATGGCCCGGGCGGCCTTCGAGGCCGGGGCGGTTTCCTTTGGCGCCTCGGGCCACAGCCACACGCCGATGCCGTGGGACGCGGGCTGTGTGCTTCCAACGGACATGACGGCCTACCGGGAAGAGGTTCTGCGGCTTCAGGAGGCGTACGGCGGACGGATGGACGTGCTGCTGGGCATAGAGCTGGACAACTGTGCCGACGTGACGGCGGAGGGCTTTGACTACTGGATTGGAAGCGTCCACCATCTGCGGGGCCCGTCGGGGAGCTGGTACGCCGTGGATTTGGACTCGGAGACCCTGGAACGGTGCCTCCGGGAGGAATTTCAGGGCGGCTCCCGGCGAATGGTGGAGCGGTATTACGATGAGGTCCGGCGGATGGCGGAGCGAAAGCCTACCATCCTGGGGCACATGGATTTAATTGCCAAGTTTAACAGGGACGGACGCTTTTTCGACGAGGCGGATCCCGGCTGCCGCTCCGCCGCCCTGGAGGCCCTCCGCGCTGCGGACCCAGGGGAGACGCTGCTGGAGGTCAACACCGGGGCCATGTCCCGGGGATACCGGAGCGTCCCTTACCCGGACTTCTTTCTCCTGCGGGCGTGGCGGGACATGGGGGGAAACATTATCCTCACCGCCGACGCCCACAGCGCCGGGAGCATCGTCTATGGTTATGCCCAGGCAGCGGAGCTGGCCCGGGCAGCGGGCTTTGCACGCTCCGTGCTGCTGACCCGGAAAGGCTGGGAGGAACGCCCTTTGGACTTCTGAAAAAGAACAAACGCGGAAGCTGTCCGGCAGCTTCCGCGTCTTTTTATGGGCATAGGAACGGGGACTCCCCCCCGCCGTCTTCCACCGCGGCGGGGAGCAAGTCCCTGTTGCTTTCATGCGTTCGGTTTGGTGGCTTCTACCGGCGCATGCCCGGTGGCGTGTGCCATTTCAGGCACGGTTCCGCATCAAGTGGGATGGCCTCAAGAGGCGTTCATATGGGACAGTTCTCTCATACATTTTGGACACACACTCTTGCCCTTGAAGAGTGCAATGTCCTTGGTGGTGTCGCAGAAAATACAGCTGGGTTTGTACTTTTTGAGTATAACGGACGAACCTTCCACATAGATTTCCAATGCGTCGCGTTCGGCAATGTCCAAAGTACGCCGCATCTCAATGGGAAGCACGATCCTGCCCAGCTCATCCACCTTTCTTACGATGCCAGTCGATTTCATAGCTCTCCTCCTTTCCCAATATCCGCAGGGTCTTCCAACAGGTGGTGTAACCTTATCACAAAGGGTCGGAGTTTGTCAATTCTTTCCTAGGAAAATTTAAGAAGAAATTCACAATTTCCGGAAAAAATCCCAAAAAGGAGGAATATTATGGAAGTGGCGTGGATCTGGACAGGGATGGTAACCCTTTCTCTGATCTTTGGACTGCTGTCCGGAAACCTGGACGCCGTGGCGTCCGCGGCCCTGGACGGCGCCCGCTCCGCCGTGGAATTGAGCCTCTCCATGGCGGGGGTTCTCTGCCTCTGGAGCGGTGTGATGGAAATCATGAATGCCTGCGGCCTCTCGGCGGGACTGGCGCGGCTGTTCCGGCCCATTCTCCGGCGGCTCCTCCCCAATGCCTGCCGGGATGAGGAGACCCTGGCGGCGGTGTCGGCCAACGTCTCCGCCAACCTTCTGGGTTTGGGCAACGCCGCCACGCCCCTGGGCATCCGGGCCGCCCGGCGGATGGCCCGGGGCTGCGGCGGTACCGCCAGCGATGAGCTGTGCCGGCTGGTAGTGCTGAATACCGCCTCCATCCAGCTCATTCCGGCTACGATTGCCTCCGTCCGGTCTGCCGCCGGCTGTGCCGCTCCCTTTGACATCCTGCCGGCGGTTTGGCTGGCGTCGGTGCTGTCGGTGGCGGCGGGACTGTCGGCGGCCTGGCTGCTGTCCAGGGGAGGGAGGGCGCGATGAATCTTGGTTCGCTGGTCATCCCGGTGCTGCTGGCGGGAGTGGCGGTCTATGGGCTTGGGAAGCGGGTGGACGTTTACGCCGCCCTGACCCACGGGGCGGAGGAGGGGCTGTCGGTGCTGCTGCGCATCGTTCCTGCCCTGGTGGGGCTGCTGACGGCGGTGAGCATGTTTCGGGCCTCCGGGGCCATGGAGTGGCTGTCCGGATGGGTTGCCCCGGTGCTGGAACTGTTGGGGATTCCGCCGGAGACGGCGCCGCTGATGCTGGTCCGGCCGGTGTCCGGGAACGGGGCCCTGGCGGTGGCCAGCGATCTGATGGCCTCCCACGGACCGGACAGCTATATCGGCCGGGTGGCGGCGGTGATGCTGGGGAGCACGGAGACGACGTTTTACACCATTGCCGTCTACTTTGGCTCCGCTGGGATCACCAAAACCCGGCACACGGTACCCGCCGCCCTGACGGCGGATCTGGCGGGATTCGCTGCGGCGGCGCTAGCGGTGCGGGTGTTCTTCAGGGGAGGCTGAACGGTCAGCAAGGGACCCGTTCGCCGGGACTGCCGCGCGAGGGCGGAGGGTGGCGTTTGCGTCATAACGGTGTCTTTCGCTTTTGGTGGAAAAGCCAGGCCAAAGCGGCGCATATTATGATTCCAAGCCCATATGGAACGCACAGCCAAAAAGCGGTGCTTGCCGGGGCGCTCCAGCCCTCGTAACGTCCGCCCCATTGCAGGGCGCAGTAGTTGTAGGCAATGGAGGCGCACATAACATTTGAAAGCACGAACGCCAGCGCGGCAAAGAGACGGGCCAGATGCTTGGGATGGTTCATCGCGGATACCTCCTAAATTTAGTTTCCCTTGAGAATCAGAAGAACGCCTGCTATCATGAGCAGCATCCATAGGACCATGAGAATGCCGCTTCCGTTCAAGGTGATGACAGACGACTCGTTGAGCTGATGGACAGAAGACGGGCGCGTCATCAGGAAGAGGCCAAACAGAATGAGACCGGCGGCGCCTGTTAAACAAAGACCGATGCCGGTGTTTCGTCCTCTCGTTTTATGAGGGGCCGAAGTTTCTTCCTCCTTTACCGTGGGACTGGAAGCGCTCACAGCCTGATTCCCGGTCAGTTCGTCGATGGTAATTTGAAAACATTCGCTCAATGCCTTGAGCTTCTCTAATTCCGGAGTGGATAACCCTCCTTCCCATTTGGATATCGCTTGTCTTGAGACGCCGATTTTTTCCGCGAGCTGTTCCTGTGAAAGTCCGTTCTTCCGCCTGAGCGTGTAAATTTTTTCAGCTAACATTCGATTTACCTCCCTGCCAAAACAATACCGCAGGTATCCGCGGCACGCTATCAACGGTAATTGAAATTTCCGCAACCAGCGGTTGCATATTTGAAAACCGCGTGAAATGCATGCTTTCTCTAGGCCTGGTTTGAAAATTGGCGGAATGCCGGATAGGAGCAGAGTTTTTACCCAATGGGCATGTGATATCCGTAAGGCGGCAGAGCCGCCAACGGCTATCCAATCGTCAGGCAAGGCGATTGGACGCGGGAATCCTGACGGATTTCCAGTCCAATCAACGCAGTCCTGGCGGAAAAGGATGACCTGAGACGGTGTTTTGCCATGTTTCAAACCAGGCTTAGTATAAACGATGTTCCCGATGATAACAAGAAGCAGTCTGCGAAGCGGGGACCCATAGGCCCCTTCCCGCGATGAGACCGCGAACAGGCCGCCCCGCCGGGCCTCTTGACAACTCCGCGTTCTAGTGATATAGTGGCTCTGTTAAATTGGCTATGACGGAGACGGACCCGCTGAAAACGCCCAGAGAGGGACGCGTACGCTGAGAGCGTCCCGCGCCGGATGCGGAGCCTCCACCACTCCCGAGCCGCCCGGGATGACCGGGCCGGGTCCTCCCGTTACAGAGGACACGAGCGGCGGCCCACGGGCCGCAAGCAGGGTGGAACCGTGGAATACGTTTTTCGTATCTCACCCCTGATGATTTGTCAGGGGTGGGATTTTTTCATCCCCGCCCCTTAATACAAGGAGGATTTGTCATGAGTGAAGAAAGCAATCTGTATACCTTTGAGAACGAGACCTACCGCAAAACCTATTGGCACACCTGCTCCCACATCCTGGCCCAGGCCGTCAAGCGCCTGTACCCGGAGGTGAAGCTGGCCATCGGCCCCTCCATCGACGAGGGCTTCTACTACGACATGGACTCGCCCTTCCCCTTCACGCCTGAGATCATGGAGAACATTGAGAGCGAAATGCGGAAGATCTGCAAGGAGAAGCTGAAGCTGGAGCGCTTCGAGCTGCCCCGGGCAGAGGCCGTGAAGTTCATGGAGGAAAAGGACGAACCCTTTAAGGTGGAGCTGATCAACGACCTTCCCGAGGACGCCGCCATCAGCTTTTACAAGCAGGGAGAGTTCACGGACCTCTGCGCCGGTCCGCACCTGGATTCCACAGGGCGTGTCAAGGGAAATGCCATTAAGCTCACCGCCTGCAACGCCGCCTATTGGCGGGGGGATTCCAACCGGGAAACCCTCCAGCGGATCTACGGCATCGCCTTCCCCAAAAAGGACGAGCTGGACGCCTACCTTCAGCGAATTGAGGAGGCCAAGAAGCGGGACCACCGGAAGCTGGGCAAGGAACTGGGATTGTTCATGCTCCGGGACGAGGGCCCCGGATTCCCCTTCTTCCTGCCCAAGGGCATGGTGCTGAAAAACACCCTGCTGGACTACTGGCGGCAGGTTCACAAGAAGTACGGCTATGTGGAAATTTCCACCCCCATCATGCTCAACCGCCAGCTGTGGGAGCGCTCCGGCCACTGGGATCACTACAAAAACAACATGTACACCACCGTCATTGACGAGGTGGATTTCGCGGTCAAGCCCATGAACTGTCCCGGCGGCATGCTGGTCTACGCCAGCGAGCCCCACTCCTATAAGGAGCTGCCTCTGCGGGTGGGGGAGATCGGCCTGGTTCACCGGCATGAGCTCTCCGGCGCCCTCCACGGGTTGTTCCGGGTTCGCTGCTTCAGCCAGGACGACGCCCACGTCTTTATGACCCGGGAGCAGATGCAGAACGTGATTCAGGAGACCGTGCGCCTCTTTGACGAGGTCTACTCCACCTTCGGCCTCAGCTATACCATCGAGCTTTCCACCATGCCGGAGGACCACATCGGCACCGTGGAGGAATGGGAGCGGAACCAGGACATCTTGAAAGCCGCCATTACCGACATGGGCAAGGACTTTGTTATCAACGAGGGAGACGGCGCGTTCTACGGACCGAAGCTGGACTTCCATCTGGCCGATTCCCTGGGCCGGACCTGGCAGTGCGGCACCATCCAGCTGGACAGCCAGCTGCCCGAGCGCTTCGAGCTGGAGTACACCGGCGAGGACGGCCAGAAACACCGCCCCGTTATGATTCACCGGGTGGTTCTGGGCTCCATCGAGCGGTTCATCGGCGTTATCACCGAGCATTTCGCCGGAGCCTTCCCCCTGTGGCTGAGCCCTGTACAGGTAAAGGTTTTGACCGTTACAGACCGGGCGGACAGCTACGCCAAGGAACTGACCGCCGCCTTGGATGAGAAGGGCTTCCGTGCGGAGACTGATCTGCGCAATGAGAAGATCGGCAAAAAAATCCGGGAGACCACCCTGGAGAAGATCCCCTATATGCTGGTAGTGGGCGACCGGGACGTGGAGAACAAGACCGTTTCCGTCCGCACCCGCAGCGGCGAGGATCTGGGAGCGATGAGCCTGGAGGATTTTGCCGCGAAGCTGCGGGAAGAGGTTGACACAAAGGCAATTATGTAAACCAAATGTATAAAAACAAGGGACGTATCCGTTTTGGATACGTCCCTTTTGTCTGCGGTGGAATTATTTGTGGGGTACGTGCCAGATGTTGTCCGCGTACTGAGCGATGGACCGGTCCGCGGCAAAGATACCGCTGCGGGCGATATTGTGCAGACTCATGCGGTTCCACTGGACGGGATCGGCGTAGGTCTTCACCATACGCTTCTCCGCCTCGCAGTAGGAGGCGAAATCCGCCAGGAGGAAATACTCGTCGGCGGGGCTGCCGCCCATGCCGAGGAGGAGCCGCTGATACAAATCGTCGTAACTCACGCCATCCCGGAAGCCGGTGCGCAGGGCGTCCATGGCTCTGCGGAGGCGCTCATCCTTGTTGTACCAGCGCTGGGGCACGTAGCCCTCCCGCTTCATGGCCTCCACCTCGTCGGCGTGAAGGCCGAAGAGGAACATGTTCTCGTCGCCCAGCACCTCGTGCATCTCCACGTTCGCGCCGTCCAGAGTGCCCACCGTCAGGGCGCCGTTCATCATGAATTTCATGTTTCCGGTGCCGCTGGCCTCTTTGCCGGCGGTGGAAATCTGCTGGCTGACCTCGCTGGCGGGCATCAGCACCTCCGCCAGGGAGACCCGGTAGTTTTCCAGGAAGACCACCTGCAATTTATCCTTGCAGACGGGGTCGTGCTCAATCTGGTCCGACAGGGAGTTGATGAGGCGGATAATCCGCTTTGCCACCTGATAGCCGGGCGCCGCCTTCGCGCCGAAGAGGAAGGTGTGGGGCTGGGTGATGGCGTTGGGATTCTCCTGGAGCTGCTGATACAGGGCGATGATGTGCAACACGTTCAAAAGCTGCCGCTTGTACTCGTGAAGCCGCTTCGACTGGACATCGAAGATGGCGTCGGGGTTCAGAATAACCTTCCGGCTCCGCTTGGCGTGGATGGCGAGGAGCTCCTTGTTTTTCCGCTTGATCTCCGCCAGACGGTCCAGCACCGTTTTGTCATCGGCATAGGCGTCCAGCTTTTGGAGGACAGAGGCGTCGGAGAGATAGGCGTCTCCGCCGGTCAGGTCGCGGATCAGGCTGTCCAGACCGGGGTTGATCTCGCTGAGCCAGCGGCGGTGGTCGATGCCGTTGGTGACGTTCTGGAACTTTTGGGGCTCCATGGTGCAGGCGTCCTTGAACACGTCGTTGCGCAGAATGTCGGAGTGCAGGGCGGATACCCCGTTGACGGCCATGCCGCCGGCAATGCACAGGTTCGCCATGCGGACCTCGCCGTCCCAGATGATGGCCATTTTCTTGGTCTTGACGGGATCGTGGTAATAGTCCTCCACCTTCCGCTGCCAGCGGTTGGAGATCTCCTGAATGATCTGCCAGATACGGGGCAGGCGGCGCTCCATCAGGGTTTGGGGCCAGCGCTCCAGCGCCTCGGCCAGAACCGTGTGGTTCGTGTAGGCTACGGAGCGGGTGGTGATATACCAGGCGTCGTCCCAGTTCATGCCGGTGTCGTCAATGAGAATGCGCATCAACTCCGGAATGACCAGGGTGGGGTGGGTGTCGTTGATCTGGATGACGTTTTTCTCGTGGAAGTTTTTCAGCGTCCCGTAAGTATCCAAATGCTTGGCGGTGATGGACTGGATCGTAGCGGAGACGAAGAAATACTGCTGCTTGAGGCGGAGGGACTTGCCCTCAATGTGGTTGTCCTCGGGATAAAGCACCTTGGCGATGGTCTCGGCCATGGTCTCTTCCTCGGAGGCTTTCAGATATTCGCCCTGACCGAAGAGGTTCATGTCGATGGCCTTGGTGGGACGGGGATCCCACAGGCGAAGGACGTTGACGTGGTCGGTGCCGTAACCGGCGATTTCCATATCATAGGGGACCGCCTGGACGGTGGTGGCGTTTTCGTTGACGGTGTGGAGATGGCCGTCGGCCCAGAATTCCCGGACGGAGCCACCGAAGGAAACCATCTGAGCCTCGGCGGGCTTGGGCAGCAGCCAGGCCGCGCCCAGATCCTTCCAGTGGTCGGGGAGCTCCACCTGCTGGCCTTCCACGATTTTCTGCTTGAAAAGACCCAGCTCATAGCAGATGGAGTAGCCGGTGGCGGGAATTTCCAGGGTGGTCATGGAGTCCAGATAGCAGGCGGCCAGACGGCCCAGGCCGCCGTTGCCCAGGGCGGCGTCGGGCTCCATCTCAAAGATATCCCCGGCCTTAAAGCCCAGGTGCTCCAGCGCCTCTTTCAGCTGGGGCAGCAGCCCCAGGTTGTAGGCGTTCTTCATCAGGCTCCGGCCCATGAGGAATTCCATGGACAGATAATGGACCTGCTTCTTTTGGTTTTTGCGGGTTTTTTTCCGGGTTTCCAC
Organism: uncultured Oscillibacter sp.; assembly: GCA_910588175.1. Taxonomy (GTDB): domain Bacteria; phylum Bacillota; class Clostridia; order Oscillospirales; family Oscillospiraceae; genus Oscillibacter. Next base: position 15,078 of record CAJUQQ010000015.1, on the reverse strand, counting down.
CTCCCGGAGGGCCATCATGTCCCGGAGAACCAGGGCGCTGGCCCGCATCATATCGCCCTCGGTGGCCTCGTCGGCGGCTTTGCCGAAGTTGGTCATCAGCTTAGCGGACAGGGCGTCTTCCAGTTCTTTTGTCGTAATCAATGCCATAAGCGTACTCACTCCGCCGACTTTTTCTTGCCGGCGGTTCCTTTCTTTGCGGATGTCTTCTTCTCAGCCTTGGCGGCTTTGGAGGCGGTTTTCCGTGCCTTCTTGGCGGGCTTTCCTCCGGCGGGAGCGGCTTCCTCAACAGGGGCGGACTCCTCGGCGGGAGCGGCTTCCTCAACGGGAACAGCCTCCTCGACGGGAGCAGTTTCCCCAGCGGGAGCGGGTTCCTTGATGGGGGCAGCTTCCTCAGCGGGAACGGCTTCCACAACAGGAGCGGGCTCCTCGGCGGGAGCAGTTTCCTCAACGGGAGCGGGATCTTCAACGGAAACTGCTTCCTCAATGGGAGCGGTTTCCACAACGGGAGCGCTTTCCTCTTCGGGAGTCTCCGCCGCACGGCGGGTATCCGTGTGGATGGGCCAGGTCTGGCCGGTAATGGTGGCGTAAATGCGCAGGTACTCCCTGGCGCTGCGGGCCCAGCTGAAATCACAGGCCATCGCTCGCTGGCGCAGATTGCCGAAGAGGTCGGGATAGTCCTTATAGAGGTACACGGCCTCCCGGATCACGTGGAGCATGTCGCCGCTGGAGTAGTTGGTGAAGCTGAAGCCGTTTCCAACGCCGTTATAGTCGTCGTGGGGCTGGACGGTGTCTTTCAGGCCGCCGGTCTCCCGGACGATGGGCAGCGTGCCGTAGCGCATGGCGATCATCTGGCTCAGGCCGCAGGGCTCGCTCTTGGAGGGCATCAGGAACAGGTCCGCGCCGGCGTATATCGCCATGGACAGGTCCTCGTTGTAGTCCAGGCGAACCACCATCCGGCCGGGATACTGCTGGGCGGCCCAGTGGAAGAACTCCTCATACCGCTGGTCGCCGGTGCCCAGAACGACAAACTGCATCGGCAGCTCCATCATGTCGTGGAGCACCTCGCAGATCAGGTCCAGACCCTTGTGGGAGACCAGACGGCTCACCATAGCCACGATGGGGGTGTGGGGCTCCTCCCGGAGACCCACCATCCGCTGGAGTTCGGCCTTGCAGGCGTCCTTGCCGGTCATGTCCTCGGCGGAGAAGTTTTTCAGAATACGCTCGTCGCTCCGGGGATCGTACAGCTTCATGTCAATGCCGTTCAGCACGCCGGAGAGCTTGTCGGAGCACTGGCGCATGATGCCCTCCATCCGGTGGGCGAAGTAGGGCTGCTTGAGCTCGTTGGCATAGGTGGGGGAGACGGCGTTGACCGCGTCGGCACAGAGCACGGCGCCCTTGAGGAGGTTCACGTCTCCGTCCATCAGCATGGTGCCGTCCTTGACCCAGCCGGCGTCCAGGCCGAAGAGCTCGCCCAGGACGTAGGGGTTGTAACGGCCCTGGTACTCGACGTTGTGGATGGTGACTACAGTCTTGATAGAGCGGAAACGGTCCTCCCGGACGCCGTCATCCTTCAGATAGATAGGCACCAGGGCGGATTGCCAGTCGTTGCAGTGAACGACCTCGGGCCAGAATTTCAGACGGTCCAGCATCCGCACCACGGCCCGGGAGAAGAAGGCGAAGCGCTCGCCGTCGTCGGCCTGGCCGTAGAGGGTGCCCCGGTTGAAATACTGCTCATTGTCCAGGAAGTACCAGGTTACGCCGTCCTTCTCCATGGAGAAGAGACCGCAATAGCTGTGGCGCCACGCCAGGTCCACGTAGTCGTAGCACTCGAATTTCATCTGGCTTCCAAACCGGTCCCGGACCCGGGCATAGAGCGGCAGGATGACGGCAACCTCGGCGCCCTGCTCCGCCAAGGCGGGGGGCAGGGAACCGGCTACGTCGGCGAGACCACCGGTTTTGCAAAAGGGGACCGCTTCGCTGGTCACATACAGAATTTTCATGTTATTAACTCCTTTTTCAGTCATCCCCAGCGACCGGCCGGGAATTCCCGGGTCCGGGGAATCAAAGACGCTTCTTATATTATACCAAAGAGAAAGGCCCGGGTCAATTCGGCCTTTCCATCATAAAAGGGGGACGGAGACGCCCCCCTTTTATGGAAATTTATACCTTGCTGCCCTTGGCCAGGACAATGGGATAGGTAACATGGCCCATCAGCGTCCGGCCGGAGAGGACTTCCACGTCCTTGTCGGCGATGATATAGCTCAGCTGCGCGTCCTTGCGGATAATGGAATCCTTGAAAATCACGCAGTTGCGCACCACCGCGCCGACCTCCACGGTGACGCCGGGGAAGAGGATGGAGTTCTCCACCACGCCCTCAATGGAGCAGCCGTCGCCGAACAGGGAGTTGACGCACTTTCCGCCGGAGCCCAGATAGCTGGAGCTGAGGTCCGCGTTTTTGGCCCGGATGGGGCGCTGGGCGCAGAACAGATCCGCCCGGATGGCGGGATCTAGCAGCTGCATGCTGCGGTCATAGTATTCCTGCACGGAGCGAATCTGCGCGGCGTAGCCCGCCCAGATATAGCTCTGAATGTTCAGGTCGCCCTTCCGGGCCTGAAGCACATCGCCCCGCCAGCTGAGCTGGTCCTTGGCGGCGCAGTCGTCCACCAGCTCCAGCAGCAGCTTCTTGGACACGATGTAGGTGCCCAGGCCCCGGAGTCCCCGGGGCGTATGGGGGCTGATGAAGACCTCGTTGATCCGGCCTTCCTTGTCCACCTGGAAATAGGTGCCGTCATCGGTCATAAAGCTGTCGTTGGCGCAGACCACGGTGATGTCCGCGCCGGACTTTACGTGGTACTCGTAGACCTCGGACAGAGGCACGTTCGCCACCAGGTCGCCGTCCGTCATGACAACGTAGTCCTGGCGAATCTCCTCCAAATAGGTGCGCACGGCGGCCAGGGCCTCAATGTGGCCCCGGTAGGGCATGGCGCCCCAGCTGCCCTTGTAGTTGAAGGGAGGCAGCAGCCGCAGGCCGCCCCGCTTGCGGCTCAGGTCCCAGTCCTTGCCGGTGCCCAGATGGTCCAGCAGGCTTTGATAATGTCCGTGAAGGACGATGCCCACGTCGGTAGCCCCGGCGTTGACCAGATTGGAAAGGGCGAAGTCCACCGCCCGGAACCGCCCGCCGAAGGGAATGGAGGCGGAGGAGCGGATGGAGCCCAACTCCTGAAGGTCGCCGCGGCGCTCATAGGCAAAAATGATTCCATGCAGTCCGTTCATTTGGACACCTCCTCACCGTTGCGGTTCAGCATAACGCCGGCTCTGGCGTGTTTGCCCTCGGGCAGCTGGCAGCCCGGAGCCAGTACCGTCAGGCCCCAGCCCTCGACCGTGTTTTCCGGTGTGCCGCCCACATGGCAGCCCCGGCCGATCTGACAGCCCTCGCCCAGGATGGCGTATTCCACCACCGCGCCGGGCTCCACCACGACGCCGGGGAACAGGACGGAGTAACGAACCGCAGCGCCCTCGCCCACGGTGACGTTTTGCGAGAGAACGGAGTTCTCCACCACGCCCTCCAGCACGCTGCCTCGGTTCACGGCGCTGTGGGTGACGGTGGAATTCGCGCCCAGGAAGGCGGGCGGCGCGCTGACGGAGCGGGCGTAGACGGGCCAGGAGCGGTCCCGCAGGTCCAGGCCGGACTCGGGGGCCAGCATATCCATGTTGGCGTCCCAGAGGGATTCCAGGGTGCCCACGTCCTTCCAGTAGCCGGCGAAGCGGTAGGCCGCCATGCGCTGGCCGTCGCCCAGCATGTTGGGGATGATGTTTTTGCCGAAGTCGTTTTCCGAGTTGGGGTTGGCCTCGTCGTCGATCAGGTACTCCCGCAGGGCCTTCCAGGAGAATACGTAAATGCCCATGGACGCCAGGTTGCTCTTGGGCTCCTTGGGTTTTTCGGCGAACTCGGTGATCATGTCGTCGCCGTCCACGCTCATGATGCCGAAGCGGGGCGCCTCGGACCAGGGCACCTCCATGACGGAGATGGTGCAGGCGGCTCCGGCGGCCTTGTGGCGGGCCACCATGTCGGAGTAGTCCATCTTATAGATGTGGTCGCCGGAGAGGATGACCACATACTCCGGGTCGTGCATATCAATGAAGCCCAGATTTTGATAGATGGCGTTGGCGGTGCCCTTGTACCAGGTGCCGCCCTTGGCGCCCTGATAGGGAGGCAGGATGTGAACGCCGCCGGTGGACCCGTCCAGATCCCAGGGCTGGCCGCTGCCGATATAGCTGTTCAGCTCCAGGGGGCGGTACTGGGTCAGTACGCCCACGGTGTCGATGCCGGAATTGGTGCAGTTGGAGAGGGGGAAGTCGATGATGCGGTACTTGCCGCCAAAGGGAACGGCGGGCTTTGCCATGTCTCCGGTGAGGACATAAAGGCGGCTGCCCTGTCCTCCGGCCAGCAGCATGGCAATGCATTCTTTCTTCATGTCTCTTTCAGCTCCTTTGCCTGTTTTTTCGCGCTGGACTTTTTCGCGGGGGTATCAGCTTTGCTCTCCTTGGCGGAGGATTTGATGGCTTTGACCAAGGTCTTGGCGGAGGCCTTGACGGTCTTGCCCGCAGTCTTGGCGGTTTTTTCCGCCCTCTTCACGGCCTTGGGGGCCTTGGGCTCCTTGACGGCCTTGGGCTTGGGGAAGGTCCCCTCGCCCCGGAGGAACACCGCGCCGAAGGCGGGGATGCGGATGGCGGCGGAGTGCTCCTTGCCATGAGACTCGACGGCCTCCACGGGGACGGGCTCCGTGTCGCCGAAGCCGTCGCCGCCGTATTCCGCCGCGTCGGTATTGAAGACGGGGGTATACTGCTTGTGGGCAGGGACGCCCATGCGGTATCCCTCGTAAGTATTGGGGGAGAAGTTGACGGCGCAGAGGAGGTCCCGGCCCTTTTTATCCTTGCGGAGGAAGACCACCACGTTGTTGTGGTTGTCGTCCACCACCAGCCACTCGAAGCCCTCCCAGCTGAAGTCGATCTCCCACAGGGCGGGCTCCTTCTTGTAGAAGTCGTTGGCCTCCTTGAAGAAGCGGTGGATCTTTTGGTTCTCCTCGTTCTCCAGCAGATACCAGTCCAGGGACTCCTTGTCGTTCCACTCGTGCCACTGGCCCAGCTCCGCGCCCATGAAGAGGAGCTTCTTTCCAGGATGGGCCAGGAGGTAGGCGTAGAAGCCCCGGGTGCAGCGGAGCTGGTTTGTGTAGTCCCCGGGCATCTTGCCCACCACGGAGCCCTTCATATGGACCACCTCGTCGTGGGAGATGGGCAGCACGAAGTTCTCGGAGAAGGCGTACATCATGGAGAAGGTGATGTCCTTATGGTGATCCTGGCGGAACCAGGGGTCCAGCTTCAGATAGTGGCACATGTCGTTCATCCAGCCCATGTTCCACTTGAGGTTGAAGCCCAGGCCGCCGATGTCGGCGGGGCGGCTGACCATGGGCCAGGCGGTGGATTCCTCGGCGATCATCATGACGCCGGGCTTTACGGAAAAGGCCATGGCGTTCAGCTCCCGGAGGAAGTCGATAGCCTCCAGATTCTCGTGTCCGCCGTACTTGTTGGGTGTCCAGGCACCGCCCTGGCGGCTGTAGTCCAGGTACAGCATGGAGGCCACCGCATCCACCCGGAGGCCGTCGATGTGGCACTCCTCCAGCCAGAAGCGGGCGGAGGAGAAGAGGAAGCTCTTCACCTCGGGCCGTCCGTAATCAAAAACCCGGGTGCCCCAGGAGGCGTGCTCCCACTTGTTGGGATCGCTGTACTCATAGCAGCAGCCGCCGTCGAACTCGTAGAGCCCGTGGGCGTCCTTGCAGAAGTGGGCGGGGACCCAGTCCAGGATAACGGCGATGCCGTTTTTGTGCATGTGGTTTACGAACCAGAGGAAGTCCTTGGGGGTGCCGTACCGGGAGGTGGGGGCGAAGTAGCCGGTGCACTGATATCCCCAGGAGCCATCGAAGGGATGCTCCAGCACGGGCAGCAGCTCGATGGCGGTGTAGCCCATCTCTTTGACGTAGGCGGCTAGCTCCCTGGCCATGTCCTGATAGTCGTAAAAATCGCCGTTGGGGCGCTTTTTCCAGGAGCCGAGATGCACCTCGTAAATGTTCAGGGGGGACTCGTAAACCTGGTGCTTTTCCTGCTTGGCCAGAAAAGCGTCGTCGGTCCACTGGAAGCCCTTCAGATCATAGAGCTTGCCGGCGGTGGCGGGGCGGGTCTCGCAGTGAAAGGCGTAGGGATCCGTTTTCAGCCGGACCTCTCCGTCGGGACCGGTGACGGCGTACTTATAAGATGTGTATTCCGGAAGGCCGGGGAGAAAGCCCTCCCAGACCTCGCCCTGGCGGACCAGGGGGTGGGCGCCTTCCTTCCAATCGTTGAAATCGCCAACGACGGAAACGCTCTGAGCGTGAGGCGCCCAGACTCGGAAGGTCCAGCCATCCGCGCCGTCCTTTTTATCAGGGTGGGAGCCGAACCAGTGCCAGCCGTCTGTCAGCGTTCCGGCGTGGAAGCGTTCGGCCTGATCGTGTTTTGCCATAGTCAACCTCCGTGCATAGCCGCGGGCACTTCTTCCGGCCCCCGGCTGCCGCTTATAGGCGAGCGGCCCGCCGATTTCTCGGGGCGTTCCTCCCGGAGCGCCCCGCCTGCCGTCCGGTTCGCGGCAGGCTGTCCGTTTTGAGTCAACAGCTGGTTATTCAAAAATATTATACTTCTTTCGTAAACTAGCGTCAAGGACGCTCCTGTCGAAAAAACCGCCGCGCTTTTGGCATGTTCTCCCAAATCTGCTTCAAGATTCACAATATTTTTTGGTGACCTTCGTCAGAATGTTCAATTGGTTACGGGAAAATAAAGGGAGTGCGTTTATAAAAAAGCGGCTGGCCGTTGATTTTGCCGCCGGGTTGTTGTATGATATCCACCGACTCAACTGTTTCAGGAGGTCTTTTTATGCTACAAACACTGACAGCCCTGCGGATTGACGGATTTCCCCTGTGGGTGGTGCTGCTGATCTGCGCGGGCGTATTCCTCGCGTCCTTTATGGACGCCATTGCCGGCGGCGGCGGCATCATCTCCGTCCCTACCCACCTGATCGCCTTCGGCGGCCTGCCCGCGCCTTACGCGCTGGGAACAAATAAGGTTTCCGCCGCCATCGGCACCTGCTTTTCCACCGCCCGGTTCATCAAGAACGGCTATGTCGACTGGCGGCTGTTCGGGCCGTCCATCGCCTTCGCCCTGGTGGGCTCCGCCATCGGCACCTGGCTTCAACACCTGACGCCGGACGCGGTGCTGAAATACCTGCTGCTCGTGGTCCTTCCGGTGGTGGCGTTCATCACCCTCCGGGGCCGGGAGTGGCCCGACGAGCCGGGAGAAATCGATCCGAAAAAACAGCTTGCCATCATCTGGGCGGCGTCCTTTATCATCGGCGGCTACGACGGCTACTACGGCCCGGGCACGGGGACCTTCCTGATGATTATTTTTATCCGGGCCGCCAAGATGGACACCCGCCACGCGGCGGGGGGCGTGAAGGTGATCAACCTCTCCTCTAATATTGGCAGCCTGGTGACTCAGATGGTCTCGGGCTATGTGTTCTGGGGAGTAGGGCTTATCGCCGCCGCGGCCTCCATTGCGGGACACTACATCGGCTCCGGCCTCGCCATCAAAAACGGCAGCAGGATTGTCCGGCCCACGGTCATCATCGTGCTGATTCTGCTGACGGTGAAGGTGGGCAGCGAGCTGCTGTTTCCGGATTTCTGGGGGTGAGCGCGTGAAAAAGACCATCGGCATATTAGGCGGCATGGGCCCTATGGCCACGGCGGACCTGTTTCAAAAAATCGTGGCCCTCACCGACGCCGCCGGAGACAACGGCCATATTCGGGTTTACATCGACAGCAACGCCTCCATCCCGGACCGCACCGCCGCCATCCTGGACGGCGGGGAGGACCCGGTCCCCGCTATGGCGGACTCCTTGAGGAAGCTGGAGCTCTGCGGGGCGGACTGCGTCATCATGCCCTGCAACACCGCCCATTATTTCCTGCCCCGGCTGATGGAGCGGACGGAACTGCCCTTTGTCAACATGATCGGGGCGGCGGCGGCGGCCTGCCGGACCCGGTTTCCTGGGAAAACCGTGGGAATACTGGCGACCCGGGGCACCCTCTCGGCGGAGCTCTATCAGAGGGCCCTGGCGGCTCAGGGCGTGCCCTTCCTGGAGCCGGACGAAAGCGAGCGGGAGGACCTGATGAAGGTCATTTACCAGGGCGTCAAGGCCGGAGTCCCGCCGTCCCGCTACGAGAAGGACTTCCGCTCCGTCATAGGGGGCATGACGGGTCGGGGGGCGGAATGCTTCCTCCTGGCCTGCACGGAGCTGCCCCTGGCGGTTCAGGCCTTGGGGCTGGAGCTGCCACGTGTGGACCCCACGGAGGAGCTGGCGAAGGCCGCCATCCGCTTCTGCGGCTATTCCGTGCGGGGCGAGTAAACCGGATACAGAAGAGCGGATGTCTGACGATATCATCAGACATCCGCTCTTCGTTCACGAATTTTTCATAACTATTTCACAATTTTTCTATTTTCCCTTTACATTTGCCGGCGGCTTTGGTATAATGTGGCTAATTTGGAGAGGATTCCCGGCAGGACATTTGTCCAAAACACAGACGGCCGCCTGGAGGGCCCCAAAGATTTTATTTTTATGAGGTGAGTGTATGAAGAAGAAAAACAACCTGCCTGTGCGGATACTGATTGCGCTTGTCGCCGGTATCGCGGTGGGCCTGGTCTGCTACTTCGCCGGTTTGGCGGACTTTACCGCGACGTATCTGAAGCCCTTCGGCGACATCTTCGTGAATCTTTTGAAGTTCATCGTGGTGCCCGTGGTGCTGCTGAGCATGATCGACGGCATCCTCTCCATGGGCGACATGAAGCAGGTGGGCTCCGTGGGTGTGAAGACGGTGGCCTACTTCCTCTGCACCACCGCCATCGCCTGCGTCATCGGCCTGGTCTTCGCCAACATCTTCATGGGCGCGGGCCTGTTCCCGGACCTCTCTGCGGAACTGGGCGCGGCGGAGTACGAGCCCAAGGCCTTCAACGGCTTTATGTCCGTGTTGGTAGACATCTTCCCCAGCAACATGTGGGGCGCGTTTGTCAACGCCAACATGCTCCAGGTCATTGTGGTTTCCCTGTTCTTCGGCGGGGCCATTATGATGGCGGGCGAGAAGGGCAAGCTCTGCCGGGATCTGGTGAGCTCCATGTACGCCGTCATTGAGCAGCTGATGGAGTTCGTCATCTCCCTGTCTCCCATCGGCGTGTTCACCTATATGGCGTGGGTCACCGCTACCCAGGGCGCGGCCATTCTGGGCTCTCTCTTCCTGGTCATTCTCTGCGCGTACATCGGCTACGTTGTCCACGCCGTCCTGGTCTACTCCCTGTCTGCGCAGATAGTCGTGGGCATGAGCCCCATGAAGTTCTTCAAGGGCGCTTTCGCGGCCATGATTTTCGCCTTCACCTCCACGTCCTCCGCAGCCACCCTGCCGGTTTCCAAGGAGTGCGCCCATGAGCTGGGAGCGAAGGACGACATCGCCGCCTTCGTCCTGCCCCTGGGCTCCACCATCAATATGGACGGTACGGCGATTTATCAGTGCGTCGCCACGGTGTTCATCGCCTCCTGCGCGGGCATCCACCTGACCATCGGCCAAATGGTCATTGTGGTGGTAACCGCCACCCTGGCCTCCATCGGCACCGCCGGCGTCTCCGGCGCGGGCATGATCATGCTGGCCATGGTGCTGGAGACCTTGGGCATCCCCGTGGCCTACATCGGACTCATCGTGGCGGTGGACCGGCTCTTCGACATGGGCCGCACCTGCCTGAACGTCACCGGCGACATCGCCTGCTCCCTCTGCGTCAGCAAGTGGCAGGAGAAGAAATGACAGTTTAGCCCGCCCGGCAATCGGCCAAGCTGAAGCGGCGGCGGAACTTCCGCCGGGGGACCCGTTTTGGGTCCCCCGGTTTTTTTTGAGAAAATTTTCAGCTTTGTGGGATATCATGGACCCCTGAGGGATATCCCTTACAGAAGGGCCCTTCCAAACCAACCCAAAAGGAGGTGAGACGCGTTGACGGACCAGCGATTCCACGAGGCCGTGGAGCTCTATGGCGACATGGTGTTCCGGCTGGCGTACAGTTACCTGAAAAACCGGGCGGACGCCGAGGACGTGATGCAGGAGTCCCTGCTGAAGCTCTACGTGGAGCCCAGGGAGTTCGAGTCGCCGGACCACGAGAAGCACTGGATCCTCCGGGTGGCGGCCAACGAGTGCAAAAAGCTCCTCCGCTCCCCCTGGCGGCGGCGGACCGATCCCCTGGACGAGGCGGAGGAGGCCGCGGTCTTCGACCGGCCCGCCCAGTCGGAGCTGTTCCGGCAGGTGATGGCCCTGCCCCCCAAGTACCGGGCGGCGGTGTACCTTTACTACTACGAAGGCTACTCCGTGAAGGAAGCCGGCGAGCTGCTGGGGGCCAAGGCGTCCACTGTCCAGACCTGGCTCATGCGGGCCAGAGGGCAATTGAAAACCAAACTGAAGGAGGCGGAAGCCTGATGATGGACGAAAGACTGTATCGTGAGACCTTCTCCCGGCTCCGGGCCTCCGGCGAGGCAAAGAAGGAGGTCCTTGTAAAAATGAACGAGATGAACGAGAAGAAGACCATGCGGCGGCCCTTGAAGGCCCTGCGGGCGGTGGCCATGGCGGCCATGCTCACCCTGGCCCTGGCGGTCAGCGCCAACGCCGCCACCAACGGCGAACTGTTTGAGAACATGCGCATCATCTTCCAGGACGATTCCCGCATCGTGCTGGAAAACGACGCGGGAGCACGGGTGGAGGTCACCGGCATCTTTGCGGACGCGCAGCTCGAGGACGGCAAGCTGATTCTGACCGTGGACAATGCGGAGTTTGACATCACCGACGAAATCGCGGAAAACGGCGTCTATACCGGGACGGTGAAGACCGCCGGAGGCGAGGACGTGGGCGTGACGGTTACCGGCACCCTGGAGGACTGCGAGGTTCAGCTTTCCTCCCAGGACGGGGACACGGATTACAACGTAGCAACGGAGAGCTCCGCCTCTGCGAAAACCTATACCAGCGTCATCACTACCACCATCGAGGATTAAGCGAAAAACCGCCGGAGGGATTTCCCTCCGGCGGTTCCGTTTTATTTCTTAAAGCTGTCCTTCAAGCTGACGCTCCGGTTGAACACCAGGTGGCCCGGCGCGCTGTCCTTGCTGTCCAGGCAGAAGTAGCCCTGCCGCAGGAACTGGAAATTCGCCGGGGCCTTCGCCTCCGCCAGGGAGGCCTCCGCCTTACAGCCTGTCAGCACCTCCAGGGAATGGGGATTCAGGCACTCGATGAAGTCCTTGTCGGCGGCGTCGGGGTTCTCATCGGAGAAGAGGTTGTCGTACAGCCGGACTTCCGCGTCCACGGCGGTGGCGGCGTCCACCCAGTGGATGGTGGCCCCCTTGACCTTCCGGCCGTCGGCGGGGTCGCCGCCCCGGCTCTCCGGGTCGTACTCGCAGAGGATTTCCGTCACCTTCCCCGCCTCATCCTTCACGCAGCCGGTGCAGCGGATGAGGTAGGCCCCTTTGAGACGGCACTCCGGGCCGCCGGGATAGAGCCGCTTGTACTTGGGCACGGGGGTTTCCAGGAAGTCGTCGGCCTCCACCCAGAGGCTGCGGGAGAAGGGAACCTCCCGGGTTCCGGCGGCGGGGTCCACGGGGTTGTTTTCCACGGTGACGGTTTCCGTCTTCTCCCCGGGGTAATTGGTGATGGTGAGCTTCACGGGCCGGAGCACCGCCATGACCCGCTCCGCCGTGGCGTTCAGGTCCTCCCGGAGACAGTGCTCCAAAAAGCCGTACTCCACCACGTTGGCGGACTTGGCCACGCCGATGCGCTCGCAGAAATTGCGGATGGATTTGGGGGTGTAGCCCCGGCGGCGGAGGCCGCAGAGGGTGGGCATCCGGGGGTCGTCCCAGCCGGAGACCCGGCCCTCTTCGACGAGACGGCGGAGCTTGCGCTTGCTCATCACCGTGTGGTCGATCCCTAAGCGGGCGAATTCGATCTGCCGGGGCTTTGCGGGCAGGTCGCAGTTCTCCACCACCCAGTTGTACAAAGGCCGGTGGGCCTCAAATTCCAGGGAGCAGAGGGAGTGGGTGATACCCTCCAGCGCGTCCTGGATGGGGTGGGCGAAGTCGTACATGGGGTAGATGCACCACGTATTCCCGTGACGGTGGTGGGGCAGATGGTTGATCCGGTAGAGCACCGGGTCCCGCATGTTGAAATTGCCGCTGGCAAGGTCAATCTTGGCCCGGAGCGTCATGGCCCCATCGGGGAATTCTCCCGCCCGCATCCGGCGGAAGAGATCCAGGCTTTCCTCTATGGGCCGGTCCCGGTAGGGACTCCGGGCGGGGACGCCCACGCCGCCCCGGTATTCCCTGAACTCCTCCGGGGTCAGCTGGCAGACGTAGGCCAGACCCTTTTTGATGAGGCCCTCCGCCTGGCGGTAGTCCTCCTCAAAGTAGTCGGAGCCGAAGAAGAAGCGGTCTCCCCAGTCGAAGCCCAGCCAGTGGATGTCCTCCTGGATGGCCTCCACGAACTCCTCGTCCTCCTTGGTGGGGTTGGTGTCGTCCATGCGGAGATTGCAGAGGCCGCCATATTTTTCGGCGGTGCCGAAGTCAATGGTCAGGGCCTTGCAGTGGCCGATGTGGAGATAGCCGTTGGGCTCCGGAGGGAAACGGGTGTGCACCGTCATCCCCTCGAACTGCCCGCCAGGGGCAGTGTCCTCCTCAATGAACGCGTGAATGAAGTTCCGGCTTTCCAGTTCCGGCGCTTTGATGCCGTCCGCCATAGCAGAGTCCTCCCAATGTAAATAAAATAACAATTTATTATACAGGACGGTTGAGGGGATTGCAAGAGGGATTAGGAAATTCTATCGCCCTTGTTGAAATGCTGGAAAAGCGCGGAGACATAGCAGAGCGCATCAGAAAATATATGAAGGCGCACGGCTATACGCTCAGCGAAAAATCGAAGAAATATCACGCCCTGGACTCCTTTGTTTACGAGTATCAAAACGCTGGAGGCATGAGAGATTACCTGAAAATTGAAATCAACTATATGCTGCACTGCCACATACTTGATGTCAGTCGCAGAATGGTAAAGCTGCCTTGGCTCAGCCAGGAACTGACAGTTTTGTGTGTCGACCCAATCGAAATATTCACGTCAAAAATCGTGGCTCTGATGAACAGGGCCGCGCCCCGTGACCTTTACGATTTCCACAATATGATTTACTTCGGCCTGTTCGATGAAAGGGCGCTGGAACTGCTGCGAAAGAGCGTGGTATATTATAGCGCCATCGGCTCGGATGAGACTCCTACATCATTTTCTTTTGATTCTATCCGCACAATCACGCAGAACCGGATTAAGACCGAACTGTTGCCAGTGTTGCGAAACAGCCCTTTCTTCGATGTAAAGGCAGCACAGGGCGAGTGTATAGACTACCTAACGCAGTTGCTTAATCTGACTGACAGGGAGCACGAGTTTCTTCGTTTGTTTAAGGAAAAGCAGTATCAACCAGTCCTTTTATTTGAAGACACCGATATTTTGTCGCGTATCTCTCAGCATCCTATGGCGCTGTGGAAGTGTGCGGAGAAGGCAGAAAAAGGTAAACCCAGGCCGGCGAAACATAAAAATGAGCCGGAACGATGAGGTAAGTTATGTTAGACTGCCTCAAATTGAGCGGACGATCAAAAAATGGAAAAACCGCATCAAAGTTACAGAACCTTTCTCTGCGGAGGGAAAACCCTTGCATGCGTTGCTGGAGGACGTAATTCAATTTTCCGCTAAACAGCAGGATGACAAAACCCGTCCGGCCTGTTAGGGAAAAGCGCTGGATATATGGCCACGCTTGTGGTATTGTGGTGCCGTAAGTGTGGGTTGTTTCAACTATAAGGAGGGCTGATTTTTGAAACAACCAATTTATAACACAGCGCTCTACCTCAGACTCAGCCGTGACGATGAGCAGCAGGGGGACAGCGGCAGCATCCAGACGCAGCGCATGATGCTTCGGGACTACGCCCAAACCCATGGTCTCAACGAGGTGTCCGAGTATGTGGATGACGGTTGGTCAGGTACAAATTATGACCGCCTTGGCTTTCAGAAGATGATTGATGACATCGAGGATGGCAAGATCAACTGCGTAGTCACCAAGGATTTATCCCGTCTGGGCCGCAATTACATCATGACGGGCCAGTATACGGAAATCTACTTTCCCAGCAAAGGTGTCCGCTATATCGCCGTCAACGACAATGTAGATACGCTGAATGGTGAAAGTGAGCTGGCCCCGTTCTTGAATATCCTCAACGAGATGCACGCTCGCCAGACCAGCAAGAAGGTAAAGGCCGCTCTGAAAGCCCGCCGGATGAACGGCGCTCACATCAGTTCGTTTGCCCCATTGGGCTATTGGTGGGATCTGGAGCAAAAAGGGCATCTGCTGGTAGACCCGGAAACGAAGTGGATCGTAGAAAAGATCATCGACATGGCTGTCCACGGGATGGGCGCGGCGAAGATCATGAAAGCGTTGATTCGGGAAAAGGTTCCGACTCCCGGATATATCCACTACGTCAGAGAGGGCGCTTACGCCCACATCCATCAAAACGCGCCTGAGAAAGCGCGGTACGCATGGAATGAAGCGAAAATCAGGCTTGTTTTAACAGATGAGAACTACCTTGGCAATAGTGTCCATAATAAAACGTCCGTCAAATCGTTCAAACTGAAGAAGCAGACCAGGAATCCTACCTCAGAGTGGGTGCGCGTTGAGGGAACACATGAGGCCATTGTCAGCAGAGATGTGTTCGATCAGGTGCAGAAACAGATCGTCAGCCGCCGCAGGCAGCGGAGGGATGACACGACACAGATATTCGCTGGTCTGGTCAAGTGCGCGGACTGCGGATGGATGATGCACTTCGCAAGGCAGAACAAGGGAAACCATGGCAATCTACCATTGCAGTATCAAAATCATATCCCGCGGCAAGGGCAAGTCCGC
>CAJUQQ010000014.1 GCA_910588175.1 uncultured Oscillibacter sp. | reverse complement strand
TCATCCTGCTGGTGGTGAAGGTCTCCAAGCGGCGCCAGGCCCAGCGGGGAGAAACCTTCCGCCAGTCCCGGGAAGCGGGGGGAGACTTCTTCAAGCGGAAGAGGAAGGACGAACCGAAAAACCCGGATGACAAACAGCCGTAAATCTGGTATAGTAAGGGGGCGGACTCGGGTCCGCCCCCGTTTTTTGAAATACGCACAAGGAGGATCATGATATGAAACTCACCTGGCTGGGCCACTCCTGCTTCCTGGCGGAGCAGGGCGGCTATCGGATTTTGCTGGACCCCTACACCGGCGTGGAGGGCTACCCCTCCCTGCTGGAGACCGCCTCCCGGGCGGCAGATTGGGAACAGTGCGCCCGCTGGGAGGCAAAGGGCGGTTACACCGTGACGCGCAAGGTCCGGATGACCATCGTCCGGGAGGGCGGGGAGCACCAGGAATTCCGGCTTCCGGTCCACAAGATTCTTTGCAGCCACGGCCACTTTGACCACAACGCCGTGGACCAGGCGGAGGTGGTCCCCTTCGACGGCCCCTGCCCCTTCACCATCCGCACCGTGGAGACCTTCCACGACGGCGAGGGCGGGGCCCTCCGGGGGCCCAACACCATCCATATCCTCTCGGCGGACGGCGTTGCCGTCGCCCACCTGGGGGACCTGGGGCACCCGCTTTCGCCGGAGCAGATTGCCGCCATCGGCCCCCTGGACGCGGTTTTGATTCCCGTGGGAGGCACCTACACCGTGGACGCGGCGGGGGCCAAGGCTGTCTGCGAGGCCCTTCACCCCAAGTGCGCCGTTCCCATGCACTACCGCCACGCCCCCTACGGCCTGCCCAACGTGGCGGGAGTGGAGGACTTCCTGTCCCTGTGGCCGGAGGCGGAGATCCGGCGGCTGGAGGGACCGTCCCTGGAGGTGGACGGGAGTGCCCAGGGCGTTGCGGTTCCCCAATACCGCGAGGAGGCGTGATATGTACCGTTACATACTTTTCGATCTGGACGGCACCCTGACGGACTCCCGGGAGGGCATCGTCCGCTGTGTCCGGGAGACCATCCTGGGTTACGGCGACCCGCCGCCGGAGGAGGAAACCCTCCTCCGCTTCATCGGCCCGCCCCTCCAGGACTCCTTCATCCGCTTCTGCGGCTACAGCGCCGAAAAGGCGGCGGAGGCGGTGGAGCGCTTCCGCCTGATCTACGAGCCCACGGGCCAGTACGAAAACCGGGCGGCCCCGGGCATGGAAGCCGTCATGGGCCGCTTGAAGGAGCGGGGCTATGTGCTGGCCCTGGCCTCCTCCAAGCCGGAGAACCTCTGCGTCTCCATCTGCGCCCGGTTCGGCTTCACGCCCCACCTCACCGCCCTGGTGGGCAGTCCGCCCCACGGGGATTGGAAGAAGGAGGACGTGGTCCGGGAGGCCCTGCGGCGGCTGGGGCTGACGGCGCGGGACCTGCCTCAAGTCCTGATGGTGGGGGACCGGAAATTCGACGTGCTGGGGGCCCGGGCCTGCGGCGTGGACTGCGCCGGGGTGGAGTTTTTCGGCTACGCCCCGCCGGGAGAGCTGGCGGAGGCCGGAGCGGTGGCTGTGGTGAAAACACCGGAGGAGCTGGAGGAATTCATTCTGGCCCATTGAGCCTGGGGGAAGATCAGGAAATGGCCTGGTCTGGGGACCAGGCCCCACAAAGATGGATTCCTGTCCTATAGAAATACCAGCATCAATGGGCCTGAAATGCTGTGGCCTGGCCAGGGGCATGCACTTTCCCTGTGGGGCCTGACCCCCAGGTCAGGCCATTTCCCCCAAATTGATATTTTATGAGCGAGGTTCCCGCTCCGGCCTTAGTGTTTAGTGTCCGGCGCCTGGGGCCTCCCTTTTTCTTCCGGGCTCCATAGGAAACACCGTCAAATCCTCTCCCCCGCCCCAGAGGGCCAGGAAGACCTCTCCCTCGTCCCGGTAGCCCTGGCGGAGCAGGGCCCGGCGGACCCATTCGTCCTCCTTCCCCGCCTGGCGGAGGTTGCCGTGAAGCAGTTTTCCGTCCATGACGAAAGGGGTTTGTACCTGGGACTGGGAGGGGTTCTTGTTCAGATCCGCCGGAGTGGCGGGGCGGTCCGCCTCCTTGGGCAGGAAGCTGACGGTGCCGTTGTGCTCAAAGACCGCCGTCTGGAGCTGGCTTAGGTCGAACCAGCCGCCGATGCGGCAGTAGGTGAGAAACTCGCTCAAGTCCAGCTTGGCCTTTTTCAGGTTCTCCCGGTAAATCACCCCGTCCTCCAGCAGCACCACGGGCCGTCCCGTGACAGCGGCGCGGATTTTCAGGGACTTGCAGCACAGGACCGAGATGCTCACGGCCACCAGCCCGTAGACAATCAGGGCGGTGAGGGGCTTGTGGGGCTCTTCCAATTCGGTGGCCAGCTCGGCGGCGGCGGAGCCGATGGTGATGCCCACCACATAGTCGAACATGGTCATTTGGGACACCTGCTTGGCCCCCATCAGCTTGGTGAGGAGAAAAAGGGCCAGAATGGACAGCAGGGTGGTCAGCACCGTCATGCCGGTATCCTGCAAAATTTGAGTCATAAAAACGCGCCTCCCGTGGCAAATACTGTTTGGAGACAGTATGCCGTGGGAGGCGTGTTTTATACGGGTCACTTTACCGGCGCGGGCTCCTGGGCAGCGGCGGTGCTCTCTACGGCCTGGTCGTTGGTGTGTACGTTGATGTACCGCCCCTTCAGCTTGGAGTGGAGAATCGTCTGGCTGGAGTACAGCCCCCCGTAGCCGGAGAGGACATAGCTGACGCAGCAGGCCAGCGCGTAGTACAAAAGCCCCCCGCTTCCAAAGAGCTCGATGGCCAGGGCAATGGAGGCCAGGGGGCAGTTGGTGGCCCCGCAGAACACGGACGCAAGGCCCAGCGCGGCGGCAAAGCCCGCCGGAAGCCCCAGCACGGGCCCCATGGCGCAGCCGAAGGCCGCCCCCACGAAGAAGGAGGGCACCACCTCCCCGCCCTTGAAGCCCGCTCCCAGGGTGACGGCGGTGAAGAGGATTTTGAGCAAGAACGCCTCCGGCCGGACGGTCCCCTGCTCCACGGCGGCGGCGATGACCTCCATCCCCGCGCCGTTGTAGTCCGTGGAGCCGCAGAGCCAGGTGAGGAGAATCACGGCGCAGCCCCCGGCGAAGGCCCGGAGCCAGGGATTGGGAATCCGCTTGTGGAGCTGGTGCTCCGCCAGGCGGATGGTCCCGCAGAACACCACGGACAGCAGACCGCACAGGGCCGCCAGGATTCCCGCCCGGACCAGCAGGCCCGCCGCCGGCTCGGGAGCCGCCACAGCGAAGGCGGTGGGGGCCACACCCAGCGCCCGGGAGATGCCATAGGCCTCCAGGGCCCCGATAAGGGCGGGGAAAAAGGCGGCGTGGTAGAAGGAGTCCACGCTGACCACGGCGATGGAGAACACCGCCGCCGCCAAGGGCGTTCCGAAGAGGGCGGTGAAAAAGGCCGCCATGCCCGTGGTGGTGGCGATGCGTAGGTCCCGCTCGTCAAAGCCGAAGAGCCGCCCCGCCCGGTAGCCCAGGGAGCCCCCCATTTGAAGGGCCGCCCCCTCCCGCCCGGCGGAGCCGCCGCAGAGGTGGGTCAGCACCGTCCCCAGGAAGATGGCGGGGGCCAGCAGGAGAGAGACGCTGCCCCCCTTGTGGACCTGGTCAAAGATGTCGTTGGTGCCCTGGCCCTCGGTGCCCAGCAGCTTGTAGAGGCCCACGATGGCCAGGCCCGCCAGGGGCAGGCCGTACAGCAGCCAGGGGAATTCCCCCCGAAGCTCCGTCACAAATTCCACCGCCACATGGAACGCCGTGCCCACCAGGCCGCAGGAGACCCCCGCCGCCGTGGCCAGCAGCAGCCATTTGCTCAGGGCCCTGACGTACAGCAGGGTCAGGCCCCACCGGGACCGGATGTCTCGCTTGATTGCCTCCAAGGTCATGCCGCACCTCCGCCGCGCCCCGCCGGAGCGGGGAATTTCTTAACAGGTTCTTAATACAGTATACTGATTTTTGGGCGGAATGCAAGCGGGGTCCGGAGGAAAGAAAGGTGAACCTTTCCCAGAAAATTTGGGAAGACGGTTGATTCCGGCAAAAAAATCCTGTATACTATAGACAGGAAATGGCCCCTTGAGGGGCCGGAAGTTGTAGATTTCTGTTGAATGGAGGAGAACAAGATGAAATACGGCCGTACCTATAATTTCTCCGCCGGACCCGCCATGATGCCGGAGCCGGTGCTGGAGGAGATCGCCGCCGAGATGATGAACTACCGCGGCAGCGGCATGTGCGTCATGGAAATGAGCCACCGGTCCAAGGTGTTCCAGCAGATTCGGGATGAGGCGGAGGCGGACCTGCGCAAGCTGATGGGGATTCCCGACAACTACAAGGTGCTCTTCGTCCAGGGCGGCGGCACGGTGCAGTTCGCCATGGTGGCCATGAACCTGATGAAAAACGGGGTCGGGTGCTATGTGGAGACCGGCGCCTGGTCCAAGAAGGCCATCGCCGAGGCGAAGAAATACGGCGAGGTGAAGATCGTGGCCTCCTCCGCCGACAAGAACTTCTCCTATATCCCGGACTGCTCCAATCTGGACATCCCGGAGAACGCGGACTATGTCTATATCTGCGAAAACGAGACCATCAACGGCACCACCTATTTTAACCTCCCCGACACCAAGGGGAAGGTACTGGTGTCCGACCAGTCCAGCATGTTCCTCTCCCGGCCCTGCGACGTGACGAAATACGGTCTCATCTGGGGCGGTGTGCAGAAAAACGTAGGCCCGGCGGGCATGGCGGTGGTCATCATCCGGGAGGACCTGCTCCGGGAGGACCTTCCCAAATTTGTCCCCACCTATATGAGCTATAAGATCCACGCGGACAACGACTCCCTCTACAACACCCCCAACTGCTGGGCCATCTATTGCTGCGGCAAGGTCTTCAAGTACCTCCTGGATAACGGCGGCCTGGAGGCCATGCACCGGCGGAACGTGGAGAAGGCGAAGATTCTCTACGACTTCCTGGACCAGTCCAAGCTCTTCACCGGGGCCGTGCGGAAGGAGGACCGCTCCCTCATGAACGTGCCCTTCGTCACTCCCAGCAAGGAACAGGACGCGGACGTGGTGGCCGCCAGCAAGGCGGCGGGCTTCGACAATTTGAAGGGCCACAAGAGCGTAGGGGGCCTCCGGGCGTCCATCTACAACGCCATGCCCAAGGAGGGCGTGGAGGCGCTGGTGGAGTTCCTCAAAAAGTACGAGCAGGAACACGCCTGAGGGGAACGAACTGGGAATGTCACAAAGGAGGTTCAAACTATGGGCATGACCGATTTGCAGTTTAAAAGCTTCCTGAAGCGGCTGATTCGGACATTGGAGGAAGCGGAGACCAAGGAAACCAGAGAGCAGGTCTTGGCCGACATCGAAAAGCTGAAAAAGGACCTGATGGACGACATGCTCGGCTGAGAGGCCGGGCCCGCGCCTGTCCCCCAATGGGCGTGAACCCTTGCGCTGTCGGTGCCCCTGGGGTGCATCGAGAACGAATGAAAGGGGAATTTATCATGTTAAAGCGCGTATTGGTCACTGACGGAATGGATGCCGCCGCCGTTGCGAAGCTCCGGGCGGACGGCTGCGAGGTGGTGGAGCAGTTCTATGAGCCCGACGCCCTGGGCCCCGCCCTGCGGGACTTTGACGCGGTGATCATCCGCTCCGCCACCAAAATCAAGGAGCCCCAGATTGACGCCGCCAAGGGCGGACGGCTGAAGCTCATTGTGCGGGCGGGGGTAGGCATGGACAACATCGCCATTCCCTATGCCGAGGCGGCGGGAATCGCCGTGCGGAACACCCCCCGGGCCTCCTCCAACGCCGTGGCGGAGCTGGCTCTGGCCCTGCTCTTCGCCTGCGCCCGGAACCTCTCCATCGCCGGGCACACCATGCGGGAGAACAGGTGGGAGAAGAAGGCCTACTCCAAGGGCTTCGAGCTCTCCGGCAAAACCGCCGGGGTCATCGGCTACGGCCGCATCGGGCGGATGGTGGGCGATAAGTGCCAGGCCCTTGGGATGAAGGTCCTCTCCACCGTCCACCGGAACAAGCCGGAGGGCTGTGAGTGCGAGACCATGCGGTTCGTCTCCATGGACGAGCTGCTCTCCGGCTCCGATGTGCTGATTCTCTGCGCTCCCGGCGGGGAGAAGGCCCTGGTGGACCGGGAGAGTCTGGGTAAGATGAAGGACGGCGTGGTGATCGTCAACGTCTCCCGGGGCAGCAACGTGGACGAGGCCGCCCTGCTGGACGCGTTAAACTCCGGCAAGGTCCGGGCGGCGGGCCTGGACGTGTGGATGAGCGAGAAGGACCCCAACTGGGCCCTGGCTGCGCACCCGGCGGTTGCCTGCACGCCCCACATCGGCGCGGGGACCAAAGAGGCGCAAAAGCGCATCGGCCAAGAGCTGGTGGACATTGTAGAGGGCTTCGCCCCTTGAGCGCCGGAATTCCCAAGACACCCAAGACAGAGGAGCGGCTGAACCCATGAGATCCATACACGACGTATACAAAATTGGCCGGGGGCCCTCCAGCTCCCACACCATGGGCCCGGCCAGAGCCGCCGCCCTCTTCCGAGAGGAGACGCCGGAGGCGGACGCCTACCGGGCGGTGCTGTACGGCTCCCTGTCCAAGACCGGAAAGGGCCACGGCACGGACCGGATTCTCACAGAGACCTTCGCCCCCCTCCCGGCGGAGATCGTCTTTTCCCCGGAGACGGTGGAGAAGCACCCCAACACCCTGGACCTCACCGCCCTCCGGGGCGGACAGGAGTTGCGTACCCGGCGGGTGTACAGCGTGGGCGGCGGAGACCTGGAATGGGAGGGCGGCCCCGCGCCGGGACAGGAGCAGGAGATCTATTTTGAAAACTCCTTCGCCGAGATCAAGGAGTTCTGTGAGTTCCGCTATATCAGCCTCATTGACTACGTGGAGCTGAACGAGGGCGCGGGCATCTGGGACGATCTGCTGGAGGTCTGGGATGTCATGCGCGCCTCCATTCAGGAGGGGCTGGCCGCCTCCGGAGAGCTGCCCGGCGGGCTCCGCATTGAGCGGAAGGCCAAGTCCATCCACGACCACATTCTGGTGAATAAGCATCCGGAGATCGTCGAGTGCCAGCGGGTGTGCTCCTACGCCTACGCCGTCTCGGAGCAGAACGCCGGCAACGGCCGCATTGTCACCGCCCCCACCTGCGGCTCCTGCGGCGTGCTTCCGGCGGTGCTGTATTACTTCCAGGACAAGCGGGGCCTCAGCGACCTGGACATCGTCCACGCCCTGGGGGTGGCGGGCCTGTTCGGGGGCCTGGCGAAGCGGAACGCCTCCGTCTCCGGGGCGGAGTGCGGCTGTCAGGCGGAGATCGGCGTGGCCTGCGCCATGGCCGCCGCCGCCCTGGGCCAGCTCTTCGGATACTCCATCAAGCGGATTGAGTACGCCGCCGAGGTGGCCCTGGAGCATCATCTGGGCCTCACCTGCGACCCCATCTGCGGCCTGGTCCAGATTCCCTGCATCGAGCGCAACGCCGTGGCGGCCATGCGGGCCATCAACTCCGCCAATCTGGCCTACTTCTTGGCGGAGACCCGGCGGATCAGCTATGACATGGTGATCAAGACCATGTATGAAACCGGCATTCACCTGAGCAAAAGCTACCGGGAGACCTCCGAAGGGGGCCTGGCCCGGCTGTATTCCCGCCGGGGATGAGCCCGGAAAACAAAAAATGAAAAGCCCCGCCGGTCCTCTGAGACAGGCGGGCTTTTTTGGGCTTTTGGCGAAAAGGCCTTGCAATTTGGGGAAATTCAGGTTAAAATAAAAGTGGAAACATAAACGCGGCAGGCCGCCGGGTGCCGAGAACACCCAACGGCCCTGTACGAGTGAGAAGTCCACTCAGCACAGCAGTTTACCTGCACCACACGGCTATTATACCCATTCCACCGCTCTTTTGCAAGGGCGGATAGCGCGTGCGCCGGGATGGGAAAGAGCCGCGCGTTCGCATATCCTAAGCGCTATGCGGTGTTGAGTCTGCGGCTCGGCACCGCTTTTATGTTTCCGGCGGACGCCCAACCGGAGGGGGAGGTCCCACACACACGACGGCTTCCGCCGTCATCCCTTTCCTCCCTCTCCGGAGGGCGCGCCCCGCCGGAGGTTTTCCCGCAGCGGCAGGCTGACCCGAAAAAGCCCCCCGCGCCCTTTGGCGCGGGGGGCTTTTCACCCGTTCCGCAAAGGAAAAGCAAAGTTGTCGTAAAAATGCACAAGCGGAGAGATTCCGTTTTGGCGGCGGAGGGCGATGTAGACGCCTGCGGCCTGAAACGGCAGGGCCTTTTCGCGGAATGTGACAAATACTCTTGCTTTTTTCAAGGCGGTGGAGTACAATATTTTTTATTCTGCTGGCCGTAGGCGAGAGCGTTCCCGTCCGCGGCCGGGTCAAAAAAATTTTGGAGGAACCGACATGAAGAAAAAGCTGTTATCCCTTGCCCTGGCTCTGGTGCTGAGCCTGAGCCTGGCCGTCCCCGCCTTCGCCGCCGAAGAGGACAAGACGGACGCCGCCCCCACCGAGACCGCTGGGGACAAGAAGGACGAGACTCCCGCCGAGGGCGAAGAGAAGAAGGACGAGACTCCCGCCGAGGGCGAAGAGAAGAAGGACGAGGCCGAAGCTCCTGCCGAAGGCGAGGAGAAGAAGGATGAGGCCGAAGCTCCCGCCGAGGGCGGGGAGAAAAAGGACGAGGCTCCCGCCGCCCCCAAGTTTACCGACGTAGCCGCCAACTCCCCCTTCGCCGCCGCCATTGACTGGGCCGTGGCCGAGGGCATCACCACCGGCAAGACCGAGACCACCTTCGGTCCTGGCGAAACCTGCACCGTGAACCACATCCTGACCTTCCTGTGGCGCGCCAACGGCAAACCCGGCGCCGCCGAGGGCGTGAAGGATTTTGACGCCGCCGTCAAGTGGGCTGTGGAGAAGGAAATCTATGTGCAGGATGAACCGAGCACCGGTATGCCCTGCACCCGGGAATTGGCTGTGACCTTCATGTGGAAGGCCGCCGGCAGCCCCGAGGTCAAGACCGAAAAGAGCTTCACCGACGTGGCCTCTGACGCGGAGTCCGCCGGAGCCATTGCCTGGGCTGTGGAGAACGGCGTGACCGCCGGAACCGGAGACGGCACCACCTTTGAACCCGGGGTTGTCTGCACCCGGGGTCAGATCGTGACCTTCCTGTACCGCGCCAATCAGGCCGCCGCCGCCCCCGCCGAGGGCGAGGCCAGCAAGTAAGCCTTTCCATAACGAAGCCCCGCCGTTCACACGGCGGGGCTTTTTTTATGTACGCGCTTACTTCCTCCGGGCCGCCGAGGACCCCACCCCCAGCTCCAGGCGGTACTTGGTCACGGTCCGCCGGGCCACGGGCATGCCCCGCTCCGCCAGGAGGCGGCAGAGGTCCTGGTCGCTGCGGGGCCTGCGGGGGTCCTCCTCCCGGATAAGGGCCAGCAGGGTTTGCTTCGCGGCCTGGCGGGAGACGCCGCCGCTGACGGGAAGGCTGAAAAAGTACCGGAGAGGATATGTACCCTGGCGGCACTGGAGGTACTTTCCCCGGACGGCCCGGGAGACCGTGGAGGGATGGAGCTCCAGCCCCTCCGCCAGAGTGGAGAGGGTCATGGGGGCCAGCTCCCCCGTCCGGCCGGTAAAGAAGGGGCGCTGGGCCTCCAGCACCGCCTCCGCGCAGCGGCGGAGGGTGCTTCCCCGGCGTTTCAGGCCGTCCAGCAGCCACCGGGCCTGCTGGAGCTTCTGGCGGAGGTAGTCGCGGGTTTCCTTCTCGTCGGAGCTTTTCAGCAGCCGGAGGTAGTAGTCGTTGACGGAAACCCGGGGCAGGTAGTATTCGTTCAGAATCACCTTCCACTCCCCCTCCAGCTCCGCCACAAACACGTCGGGCCGGACATAGGCCGGGGGCTCGGTACTCTGGAAGGCCCGGCCGGGATGGGGCTCCAGAGAGGCGATGACGGCCTCCGCCGCCCGGACCGCCTCCGTTGTCACCCCCAGCTTTTGCGCGATGGCGGCGTAGTGCTTCCGCCCCAGCTCCGGAAGGAAGCGGACGGCGATGTCCATGGCCGTGGGGTCCGCCCGCTCCCGGCGGCTGAGCTGGAGCAGCAGGCACTCCGAAAGGCTCCGGGCCCCCACGCCGGGGGGCTCCAGGCTTTGGAGGGTGTCCAGAGCCCGGTCCGTAAGGGCCTGGGGGATTTTCAGGGCGGCCAGGCCGTCCAGGTCCTCCTGGCTGAGATAGCCGTCCTCGTCCACCAGCTCCGCCAGATACTCGCACAGGGCCGCCAGGGGCTTGGGCAGCCGGAGGCGGTGGAGCTGGTCCCGGAGGAAGGCGGCCAGGCTCTCCAGGTCCCGGTCCTCCCGTCCGGGCTCCAGGGCGGTCTCCTCATGGGTGAAGGTGGCCCGGCTTCCCAGACCGCCGTCAATCCAGAGGGCCTGGCGGCGGAGCTCCTCATAGGCGGCCTCCGGCGGGTCGGACTGGTCCAGAAGGGGGTTTTCCTCCGCCATCCGGCCGATGTAGGCCAGTAGCTCCTGGGAGGTCATTTGCAGAACCTCCATGGACTGGAGGAGCTGGGGGGTCAGCTTTAGCTCCTGGCGCAGTTCGGTTTTCAGCTGAACAAGGCTCATGGGGGGTCCTCCTGTCGGGCGGGCTTATTTCACGTACTTGGCCACCTTCCGGGCCGCGGTGGCCTGGGAGATGCCCAGCTCCCGGGCCACGGCCACGGTGGTGCCCCAGCGGCGGTAGGACTCCCGGATGATCTGCCCCTCGTAGGCGTCCATCCGCTCCGCCAGGGTGCCCTCCCGGGCGGGGGCGGCGGAGGAGCCGGCGTCATATTCCGGCGGGAGATGCCCCAGGTCGATGATGGGGTCCTGCACGGTGATGACCAATCGCTCCACCAGATTTTCCAGCTGGCGGACGTTGCCCGGCCAGTCGTACCGCTCCAGAAAGGTCAGAAGCCGGGGACTGAAGGTCAGGTTCTTCTCGTACTCCCCGCAGAACCGGGCCAGGAATTGGTGGGCCAGGGGGAGGATGTCCTCCCTCCGCTGGCGCAGGGGGGGGATGTGGATGCGGATGACGTTGAGCCGGTAAAAGAGGTCCGAGCGGAAGAGGCCCCGCTGGACCGCCTCCTCCAGGTTGCGGTTGGTGGCAACCAGAAGGCGGAAATCCAGCTCAATACGCTTGTTGCCGGAGAGTCGCTCAATGGTCTTTTCCTGGATGAGCTGGAGGAGCTTGGACTGGATGTGGGGGGGCAGCTCCCCGATTTCGTCCAGGAAGAGGGTGCCGTCGTTGGCCAGCTCGATTTTGCCGATCTTGCCGCCGCTGGCGGCGCCGGTAAAGGCCCCCTTCTCGTAGCCGAAAAGCTCCGACTCGATGAGATTTTCATGGAGCACGGCGCAGTTGACCTCGATGAAGGGCCCCTCGGAGCGGCTGCTCATGGCGTGGATGGCCTTGGCTACGGCGCTTTTGCCCACGCCGGTTTCCCCGGTGATGAGGATGTTGGCTTTCGTGTTGGCCGTGTTCTGCATCAGGGTCCAGAGGCGCTGCATGGAAGCGCTTTTGAAAATCAGGCTGGTGGAGGTGGCCCGGGTCCGCAGCTCCGCGATCTCCTGGGTGTACTGCTGGAGGGAGTCCTGGAGATGGCGGTAGTTCCGCTGGATGGCGTTGATCTGCTCCATAGACACGGTGTTGAAGCAGACGGCGAATTTCAGCTCCCCCGCGCTGTCGAACAGGGGGATGCCCACGGTCATCACATTTTTGTGGGTGTGGTTGATGGTCTGGGTGGCGGTGATTTTCCGCCGCTGGCGGATGACCTCGGCGGTGACGCAGGGGGAGAAGGTGCCGTCCGCCTCCAGGTCGAAAGCGGAGCGGCCCACGATGGAATCGTGGACAAAGCCGAAGTTCCGCTCGTAGCTCTCGCTGACCCGGAGGATGGTGCCCTTGGCGTCGGAGAGCATCATGTCGTCGGCGAGGACCAGGTTGTTTTCGGGGCTTAAGATGTCGAAGAGGCCCCGGAGGTTGATGCCGTCGTCAAAGAGGGTGGTGAAGTCTGGGGTTTGGGCCATCGGGGGCCTCCTTCTTCCCCCGAATGGGGGGTGATGTTCGCCCTTGCGGGCGGGGGAGAATGGATACCAGCGATGGCTGGTCCATTTACACCCCCCATTTGTCTCCGGCCTAAGTGCCGCCGCTTTGCGGCGGTTGGCCTCCGACACGCGCCTGCGGGCGCAGTCTCTTTTTCCTTCCAGAAGGAAAAGAGAAAACGGGCCGTGCACGGTCCAAAAGAGAAAAGGAAGTAATGGCCCTTCGGGCCCTTTTTTCTGCTTATCGCTCCTCTGTCCGGCCCACCAGATAATCTATGCTTACCCCAAAGTGATCTGCCAGCTTCCAGGCAATTTCGATACCCGGAAGATTTTCTCCATATTCTAGCTTCTGGTAATACTGTTCTGCGATACCGACAGCAGAAGCAACTTGAACTTGAGTTTCACACGCTTCCTTCCGCAGTTCTCTTAATCTTTTTTTTATCAAAATTTCCATCGTTACCTCTTGACACCTCGTATGTGTGGTGCTAATATAGCATTATACCCCATTTATATTGTGTTGAAAAGAGCTGAAAATATGTCAGATTTTATGAAATGGCTTTATAGCAACTATATCAAGCCCCATTTAGACACAATTCCCAAAGGAGACTACAGACCGGACTTTTACCTTTTGGAGGACGATGTTTCCCCCGAGACCTGCGGCAGTTTCGGCAAAACCCAGGAGTTCACCGCCACGCACGCCTTCCTCCTGGGGCTCCGCACCGGACAAGGCCTGTCCGATTCCCTCCGGACCGTGGGGCAAGCAGACACATCCCCCGCCAGGGAGACGCCGCACCTCTAAGCGGCAAAGCCGCGCAGCCGTTCTATTGATAAACCGGTAGGCCCGGGGAGGGCGGACACACAGGTCCGCCCCTACAGTTCGTTTACCGGAGCGGCAGCGGCAGCGGAAAGAGGAGCTGATCCATTCGGCAAACACCAAACCCCCGCCCGCACCACGCCGCGGGCAGGAGACATGCGTAAAAACCCGTCGGAACCCCTTGCGCGTCCCCCGTCCCACGTCCCCCCGCAGGGCGTACTTCTTTTTCTCTTTTGGACCGTGCACGGCCCGTTTTCTCGTTTTCTTCTGGAAGAAAACGAGAAAATGGGGGGTGCATTGCACCAGCCATCGCTGGTATCCAATCCCCCCCGCCCGAAGGGCGAGTATCATCCCCACAACGCGGAAAGCATAGGAATCACCTGCTTCTTCCGGGACATAATCTTGGGCAGGAACGCGCAGTTTTCCTCCCCCTTGATGCCGAAGGCCTGGCGGATGGTGTCCTCGTCCCCTACGAAGAGGAGTTGAGTCCCCTCCATCAGCACGTCGGTGATCATCAGCACCACGCTCTGGAGGCCCCGCTTCTCCCGGGTGGAGGTCATGACGGCCAGGAACTCGTCCAGCCGCTTCAGCAGGCGGTCGGAGTCCATGGTGGTAATCTGGCTCACCGCCAGGTTGTGTCCGGCGATGTGGAACTCCTTGTAGTCCGTCTTCAGCATGGTCTCGGCGGTTTTGTCGTCGCCGCAGCTGGCGGAGAAAATGGCCTGGCCCAGGTCCTCCAGGGTGACGCTGGCGATGCGGGCCATGCGGTTGGCGATGTCGATGTCCCGCTGGGTGCAGGTGGGGGACTTGAACATCACCGTGTCCGAGACAATGGCCGCCGCCATGAGCCCCGCCATTTTCGCGGTGGGCATCAGGCCCTTTTCCTGGTACATTTCGGCGATGATGGTGTTGGTGCTGCCCACGGCCTCGTTCCGGACGTGGATGGGGTTTTTCGTCTCGATGTCCGCCAGGCGGTGGTGGTCGATGATCTCCAGAATGTCCGCCTGGTCCAGGCCCACCACGGACTGGGACTTCTCGTTGTGGTCCACCAGCACCACCCGCTTTCTCCGGGGGCGGAGGAGGTGGAACCGGGACAGCATGCCCACGACCCGCTCCTCCTCGTCCAGGATGGGATAGGCCCGGAAGCGGCTTTCCAGCACGGCGTTCTGCACGTCGTCGATATAGTCGTCCAGATGAAAGCAGACCAAGTCCTGGCTTTTGCACACCCGGGCGATGGGCAGGGCGTGGAAAATCAGCCGGAGGGCCTGGTAGGCGTCGATGGGGGTGGAGATGACGCAGGTGTTTCCGGCCCGGTCCAGGAATTCCGGGGGAACCTCCCCCTGGCAGATGATCACGCAGTTGACCTGGAGATCCAGCGCCCGCTGGACCATGTCCGGCTGGTCGCCGCAGATGACCACGCTGTCCCGGCTGGAGAAGAGCAGGTTTTCCCGGCTGGCGGGCAGGGCGATGGTCACCTCGCCGGAGACCATGTCCAGCGTGTCGGCGCTCTCGTGGAGCAGCTTTCCCTCCAGCACGGAGATGAGGTTATAGACCGGGATGTTTTCCACCCGGGGGTTGCGGACGGTGGTAATGTCGTAGTTCGCCACGTCCCCGGCGGAGAGGGTGCCGTAGAGGGTCCCGTCCTCGTTGGCCACGGGGAGGATGGAGATCTTCCCCCCCTGCATGGTCTGCCAGCCCCGGCTGACGGTGGCGGCGGCGGAGAGGGTGGGCGGCGTGTCGTAATCCAGGTCCCGGACCTGGGTGCGGAGGTTGTCAATCAGCCTGGGGGGCTGGAAGCCGAAGCGGTCCAGGACGATCTGCGTCTCGTCGCTGATCTGGCCCAGCCGGGCGGCCTGGTACTGGCGGTTGCCCAGGGCATTCTGAAGGGCGGCGTAGGCCATGGCGGCGACAATGGAGTCCGTGTCCGGGTTCCGGTGGCCGGTGATATAGATGGTGTCCATTGGAAAAAGGCTCCTTTCACGGGACGCGGCGGCGTCCCCTCTCATATCATATCCCCATTATGCTTCCCCGGAGGGGAAATGTCAATCTTTAAGCGGGGACAGGGGAAGTTTTCCCGAAAAAATCCCGGAGATTTGTTAAAATCCCCTTGCATTGGAAAACCGGCTGTGATATGATATTTCAGCATTCCGCACGGCACGCCGACTTTCCGCCGGTGCCCGGTGCCTTAAGGCCCTGGGTTGGCGGGGGGGATGAAGCCGCCGGAGGTACAACTAAACTGAAATTGGAGGAACAAACAACATGGCAAATTCCAGCGTCGTATCCATGAAGGCCCTGCTTGAGGCGGGCGTCCACTTCGGCCACCAGACCCGCCGGTGGAACCCCAAGATGGCCCCCTATATCTACACGGAGCGCAACGGCATTTATATCGTCGATCTCCAGAAGACCGTCCGCAAGCTGGAGGAGGCGTACAACTTCGTCCGCCAGCTCTCTGAAAACGGCCAGTCCCTGCTGTTCGTGGGCACCAAGAAGCAGGCTCAGGACGCCATCCGGGAAGAGGCGGGCCGCTGCGGCCAGTACTATGTCAACGCCCGGTGGCTTGGCGGCATGATGACCAACTTCAAGACCATGCGCACCCGGGTGGACCGGCTGAACCAGCTCAAGGCCATGCAGGAGGACGGAACCTTCGACATGCTGCCCAAGAAGGAAGTCATGAAGCACCTGGGCGAGATCGCGAAGCTGGAGAAATACCTCGGCGGCGTGAAGGAAATGAAGAAGCTCCCCGGCGCCCTCTTCATTGTGGACACCCGGAAGGAGCGCAACGCCATCGCCGAGGCCCACAAGCTGGGCATCCCCGTGGTGGCCATCGCGGACACCAACTGCGACCCCGACGAAATCGACTATGTGATCCCGGGCAACGACGACGCCATCCGGGCCATCAAGCTGATCTCCTCCATTATGGCCAACGCCGTGCTGGAGGGCCGCCAGGGCGAGCAGACCGAGGAGGCCGAGGCTCCCGCCGCCGAGTGAGATACGGCGATTACGAATAAATTTGGAGGAACGCAATTATGGCTTTTAGCGCGACTGACGTAAAGAACCTGCGCGAGATGACCGGCGTGGGCATGATGGACTGCAAAAAGGCCCTGGTAGCCACCGACGGCGACATGGACAAGGCGGTGGAGTGGCTCCGGGAAAAGGGCATGGCCGCCTCCGTGAAGAAGGCCGGCCGCGTGGCCGCCGAGGGCATGGCCTATGCCGCCGTCATCGACGGTGTGGGCGTGGTAGTGGAGGTCAACGCCGAAACCGACTTCGTGGGCAAGAATGAGAAATTCGTGGACTTCGTCAAGGGCGTGGCCGCCACCGCGGCCAAGGAGAATCCCGCCGGTCTGGACGCCCTGATGGAGTGCAAATACAACGGCACGGACCTCACCGTCACCCAGCAGCAGCAGGAGATGGTCCTGGTTATCGGCGAGAACATCAAGGTCCGCCGCTTCGCCCGGTACGCCGAGGGCGTGTCCATTCCCTACGTTCACGCCGGCGGCAAGATCGGCGTGCTGGTGAACCTGGAAACCGGCCTCTCCGCCGAGCAGGTGACGGAGCTGGGCAAGAACATCGCCATGCAGATCGCCGCCCTGAATCCCCGGTTCTGGGATAAGTCCCAGGTGACCCAGGAGGTTCTGGACGAGGAGAAGAAGGTCATGATGGCCCAGATGGAGAACGATCCCAAGATGGCCAACAAGCCCGAGCAGGTCCGGGAGAAAATCGTCATGGGCAAGCTGAACAAGTTCTACGCCGAGAACTGCCTGCTTCAGCAGGACTCCGTCCGCGCCGACGTGTTCGAAGGGTCTGTGGAGGCCTATATCGCCCACGCGGCCAAGGAGCTGGGCGGGGCCATCACCTTCAAGACCGCCGTGCGGTTTGAGAAGGGCGAGGGCATCGAGAAAAAGCAGGAGAACTTCGCCGACGAGATCGCCTCTCTGGTGAAGGGCTAAGCTCAGAAATTCCCCTTACCGCTGCGCTTCCCGCCTTTGGCGGAAAGCTCCGCCGGACGGATAATTTCTTCGCTTTCAACCGGGAACCGTCGGGTTCCCGGTTGAATTTTACGGGAGAGCAAAAGGACCTCCGCCAACCGGCGGAGGTCCTTTCAGCATCCTTGGAAACGGCCGGGGTTCCGGGGAAATAGGGCCGCCCGTTTCCCGGGAGTTTGGCGGTTTCGGGCGGCGGCCCTTACCTCTTATTTCGCATAGGCGCGATACAGGAAGGTCACAATCTGGCCCCGGGTGCAGGGGTCACCGGGGCCGAAGGTGGTGGCGGTCTTGCCCGTGGTCACACCCTTTTCCACGGCCCAGTCCACGGCGTCCGGGAGGTCGGGCCAGTACCACTGGCCCCGCTCCGGTTCCCGCACGTCCTCGAAGCTGGCCTTGGCGGTGGGCGCGGGGCGGCCGAAGGCCGTCCAGATAAAGTAGACCGCGGTTACCCGGCTGCAGGTCTCGTGGGGATCGAAGGTGCCGGACTCCTCCATGCCCAGCTCCGCCGCCCACTGAACGGCCTTGTAGTAATAGGCGTCGGTTTTGGTCACGTCGGCGTACTCCGCCTCCATGGTCTTGGGCTCCGGGGACCCGGCGGCCCGCCAGAGGAAGGTGACGATCTGGGCCCGGGTGCAGGGGTCGCCGGGGCCGAAGGTGGTGGCGGTTTTGCCGTTGGTGATGCCCTGTTTCACTGCCCAAACGATGCTGTCCAGGAAGGGGGAGTTTGCGGGCACGTCATGGAAATCCGTGACGACGGTGGCCGCGGGATTCTGCGCGGGCTTGGAGGGTTCCGTGGCCTCAGGGAGGGCCTGGCCGTCTTTCACCGCCGCGCCCTTTTTCACCCAGCCGGCGTAGAGGGTCATGTCGGCGGTAACGCCGGCGGAGGGGGTCCAGGGATAGAGCTTCCCGTCCTCACCCTTCATGCACCAGGCGTAAAACTCGTGGGTGAGGTAGGGAGAGGTGAGCTTTTTGCCGTCGGGCAGGTCCACGGTCTGTCCCTTGTAGACCTTCTGGTCCTCGGGAATCTCGCTCTTTTTCGGATTTCTGCAGTTCAGGTCAAACTTCACGGTGAAGGGACCGTCGGAGTTGGCGGGGCCCACGGGAATTTTCACCTGGGCGGTGTTGAAGAGGTCGGCGCTGGAGGCGTCCAGAACGGTGCCGTCCCCTGCGGGGACGATCTCCAGAAAGTTTTTTCCGCTGAGCTGGAGGGTCAGGGTGCCCGGCACGGCTTTGCCCTCCAGGGTCAAGACCAGGCTGGCGGCGGGGCAGATGCCGTCGGGATAAAACGCATAGGGGTAGGCGTCATCGTTGTAGTCACCCCTGGCATCCTGATAGAAAACCTTGGTCAGCTTGAGGCCCACGGCGCTGAAATTTCCGCTGAGGAGTTCCTTAACCGCCGCCTCCCAGTCAGAGGGGCTGCCGCTGGATGGCCGCTCCAGGGGCCGCCAGTCCAGGGACACGCCGCCGGTGGCGCAGGAGAGGACGATTTCGACTTTTTCCGTCCCGGCCTCAATCCTGCCGGGGGCGGCGGTCAGGCTGGGGGTGGTTTTGGAGGTTCGGATTTTGGACCATTTGGCGGTGAGCGCGGTTTCATAATCGCTGAACGAGTCTCCCGCTTTCACGGAATCCAAGTAGCCCTCCCGATACCAGCCGACGAAGGTATATCCGCTGCGGGTGGGAACGGGCAGCTCTTGGCTGAGGATGGAGCCGGGGGACAGGTAGATGATACGCTCCGCCCCGGCGGGAAGCGTTCCGCCGTTGGGGTCGAGGCTGAGGCGGGAGCTGTTGGGGCTGGGGTCCCACTTGGCCTTGACCGTCACGTCGGCGGTGAAGTCGATGCTTCCAAGGACACCGCCGGCGGGAAGATCCCAGCCGATGAAATCGTATCCGTCCCGGACGGGCTCGGGAGGGTTCTCGGCGATGTGGTTCCCCGCCCCCGTCCAGTTGGTCTGGGTGGACCACGCAGTGCTGCCGTCGGGGAATTTGCCGCCGCCGGCGTCAAAGGTGACGGTGAAGGGGCCGGGGGTCTCCTCCGCCAGAGCCGTCACCGGCAGAAGCCCCAGGCACAGCGCCAGGGCCAGCAGCAGGGTCAGGACCCGCTTGGTTTGTTTCCGCATAATCGCACGCTCCTTTTGCTTCGAGTTGTCCGCCTTGGCGGCGTCTGCCTTCCATTATAAACCACCCCGGCGGCGGGCGCAAGGATTTCCGCCGCAAAGCGGGCAAAAACCGCCCTGGAGGCGGGAAATGGGCAAAAAACATCCCCCCATCCGCTCCGACGGCGAATGGGGAGCTTACCCATTGATTGGATCATTCATTGGACCGTACCTCTTTCGGAAAGATGCCGTTCAGGGGAATCCTGGGGTTTGGGTGACTCGGGGTTTCCAATCCATGAAACAGTGTGTCGCGTCGACCTGTTGGTCCCGCTGCGCTCAGCATAGTGAGGGGTGTTTCGTATTTGGGAATTGCCTGAGATCACGCTGGGAGGTGGTGGGAAACGCTGTCGAACGGCGCTGGAAGACGTGGGTCGCGTGCTAGCTAGTACACGGGTCTCACCTCTTTCTATAGCTAAAATATACAATATTTTTCGGGGCCTGTCAAGGGGTTTTGTGAGATTTTACGTTTTTGACAAAGGTGAACCGATTACCTCCGGCAAAACGCACAAGGACAGGGCCGCACCGCCGGGATTTTTCCTTGTGCTTTCCGGCGGTTCATGGTATGATAGGCCTGTTGAATTGGGAACATCACCCGCACAGATGGAGGAAGCGTTTTGAAGCGAGAGGATATCATCGTCCCGGAGGGGGAAATCGCCCGCCAGAGGGACTTTCAAGAGAACGTCCGGGCCATGTTCGCCGCCCGGGGAGCCCATCCCCTGGCCCGGGTGGAGACCTTCGGCTGCCAGCAGAACGTGGCGGACGGCCAGCGGATTATGGGCATGCTGGAGGCAATGGGCTTCGCCTTTACCGAGGACGCCGGGGAGGCGGACCTGGTGCTGCTGAACACCTGCGCCATCCGGGAGCACGCGGAGCAGCGGGTTTTTGGAAACTTAGGCATCCTGACCCACTCCAAAAAGGAGAACCCGGAGCAGGTCATCGTCCTCTGCGGCTGTATGGCTGCGGAAGAGCGGGTGGCCAGGCGGGTGAAGGAGTCCTACCGCCATGTGGACCTGGTCTTCGGGCCCCAGGCCTTGTGGCGCTTTCCGGAGCTCCTCTGGCAGGTCTATGAGACGAAGAAACGGGTCTTTTCCGCCGCCGGGGAGCGGGGGTGCATCGCCGAGGGTCTGCCGGTGGTCCGGGAGCGGGGGGTGAAGGCCTGGGTATCCATCATGTACGGGTGCGACAACTTCTGCTCCTACTGCATCGTGCCCTATGTCCGGGGCCGGGAGCGGAGCCGGGAGCCCGCCGCCGTGCTGGCGGAGGTCCGGGAGCTGGTGGAGGCCGGGTACAAGGACATTACCCTGCTGGGACAGAACGTGAATTCCTATGAGAACGGCCGGGACTACCGCTTCCCGGACCTGCTGGAGGACATCGACCGCATCCCCGGGGACTACTGGCTCCGCTTCATGTCCAGCCACCCCAAGGACGCCACTCCCCGCCTCTTTGACGTGATGGCGAAAGGCCGTCATGTGGCCAAGCAGCTCCACCTCCCCTTCCAGTCCGGGAACAACCGGGTGCTGGAGGAGATGAACCGGCGCTACACCCGGGAGAAGTACCTGGAGCTCATCCGGTACGCCCGGTCCGTCATGCCGGGGCTGGTTTTGACCAGCGACGTGATCATCGGCTTTCCCGGGGAGACGGAGGCGGAGGCCCTGGACACCGTGTCCCTGGTGGAGGAGGTGGGCTTCGACGCCCTGTTTACCTTCCTCTACTCCCCCCGCCCCGGCACCAAGGCGGCGGAGATGCCGGACCCTGTGCCCAAGGAGGAGAAGCAGAAGTGGTTCGATCACCTGCTGGAGGTCCAGAACGGCCGCTCGGCGGTCATTCACGCCGGGTACGCGGGCCGGAGGGTCCGGGTGCTGGTGGACGGGGAGAGCGGCGACGAGGCGTATCCCCTCTCCTCCCGGACGGAGGGAAACCGGCTGGTGCGGCTGAGGGGGGACAAGTCCCTCGTCGGGCGCTTCCTGGAGGTGAAAATCACCGGGAGCAACACCTGGGCGCTGTACGGGGAGCCGGTCTAAGAAAGGGCCATCCACTTGCCCAGGGAGACGGCCTCCTGGAACAAAAGCCGGTCCTCCAGGTCCCGGAGGCCGCAGCAGGCGTCCCTGTAGTCCTCCACCAGCTGGAGCTGCTCCGGGGTCAGGGCTTTCGCCAGAGCCTCCCAGGCGATATCCTGGCGATGGTTCCACCGGCTGTAGTCTATGAGGTCCAGGCGCACGTCCAGAAGCAGATGATCCAAGGTATAGCGATACAGGCAGTCAAGATAGTCGTCCATGGTTCAGCCTCCAAAAAGACAGAATTCTGTTTATGCAGTAATTATATCAGACAGGATTCTGTCTGTCAATAGAGAGGGGAGATATAAATGACTTTTTCAGAACATCTTTTACAACTGCGAAAAGCACATGGGCTGAAGCAGACGGAGCTTGCCCCTCACATTGGTATTAGCTGGCGGGCCTATCAAACGTATGAGAGAGGCCAGTGCGAACCACAAATGTCCACCCTCATCGCCCTGGCGGATTTCTACGGCATCTCCCTGGACGAGCTGGTCTGCCGGGACTGGCCCAAGGAGCCGGAGACATAAAAAAGGCCCCGCGCCGCGCGCAGGGTCTTTCAGGCAGTTATTGACAAATGTGTTATAATAGAAACCGGCAGGAGAGGCGGGGTCCATCCTCTTTCAAGTGGAAAGAGGTGAGGCCCATGAGCGCGCTGGAAGTCATCGCACTACTTACGCTCGTGATTGCGGCTATCCAATTAGGTCATAACCTAAAGAAATAACCGCCCCCCAGTAACAGCAAGAAGCGGCAATTTCTCAAGCTATAAACTTGTAAGACGATTGACCGCCAACCGGCTAGCACCCGGCTGACCGCCCTCTTGCCCCTATTATACCCAACCCCGCCCCGTCTGTCAAGGGGTGGCTTGAATTCGAAATCGGGAGGTCTCCCATGAAAATTGTCACCCTGCTGGAAAACACCGCCCGCCGTCCCGGCCTTGCCGCCGCCCGGGGGCTTTCCCTCTACGTGGAGACGGACCGGCGCAAGGTCCTCTTCGACATGGGCCCCGACGCCTCCTTCCTGGACAACGCCAGGGCCCTGGGAATCGACCTGGCCGCCGTGGACGCCGCCGTGCTGTCCCACGGCCACTCGGACCACGGCGGCGGGCTGGCGGCCTTCTGCGCGGTCAACCGCGGGGCGAGCATCTACCTCCGCCGGGAGGCCCTGGGGGCCTATTACGCCGTCCTCCCGGGGCAGGAGCCGAACTACATCGGCCTGCCGGAGACGGCGGAGCTGGCGGAGCGCTTTGTCTTCACCGGGGAGTGGGAGACGCTGGACGGCGGGCTGACACTGTTCTCCGGCGTGGAGGACGAGCGGACCCTCCGGGCCGCGGCCCCCAAGCTCCAGGAGAAAACCGAAGCGGGCTTCCGCCCCGACGGCTTCGCCCACGAGCAGCACATGCTGGTGGAGGAAAAGGGAAAGACCGCCCTGCTGGCGGGCTGCGGGCACCTGGGGATTGTGAACATCCTCCGGGCGGCGGAGCGCCGCCTGGGCCGCCGGCCCGACGTGGTGTTCGGCGGGTTTCACCTCTTTGAGCTGAACCCGGAGGACCCGGAGGCCGTGGCGCTGACCGGCGCCACGGCGGCGGAGCTGGCCAAGGGAACCACCCTGTACTACACCGGCCACTGCACCGGGGACTGGGCCTATGCCCGGCTGAAAGAGGCCCTGGGGGACCGCCTCCGGCCCATGGACTGCGGCGCGTCGGCGGAGCTGTGAGCGCCGTGGACGAGAAAGAGGAGGCGCCCCATGGCTGAGCTGACCCCCATGATGAAGCAATACCTGGAGATCAAGGAGCAGAACCCGGACTCCATTTTGTTCTTCCGCCTGGGCGACTTTTACGAGATGTTTGCCGAGGACGCCCGCCTTGCCTCCCGGGAGCTGGATCTGACCCTTACCAGCCGGGACAAGGGCAAGCGCTTGAAGCCCGAGGAAGAGCAGATTCCCATGTGCGGCATCCCCTACCACGCCAGCGAGAGCTATATCGCCCGGCTCATCGCCAAGGGCTATAAAGTGGCCATCTGCGAGCAGATGGAGGACCCCGCCGCCGCCAAGGGCCTGGTGAAGCGGGACATTATCCGGGTGGTGACCCCGGGGACGGTCACCGACGCGGCCTGTCTGGACGAGAAGTCCAGCAACTTCATCTGCGCCGTCTACGCCGACTCCCGGTCCGCCGGAATCGCCTTCTGCGACATCACCACGGGCCGGGCCCACCTCACCTCCTTCACCGGGAAGGACCGGGTGGAGCATACCGTCAACGAGCTGGGCCGCTTCTCCCCCGCCGAGGCGGTGCTGAACGACGGGGCCTATTCCGAGACGGCCCTGGTGTCCGCCCTCCGGGAGAAGTTCCGCTGCCGGGTGGAGAACGCCGGGGAACGGCGCTTCCTCCTGCCGGAGGCGGAGCGGAGCATCCGAAAACAGTTCGGGGAGGACGCCTGGAGCCGCCTCCCCGCCGCCGTCCCGGCGGCGGCCATGGCCCTGGGAGGGCTGCTGCATTACTTATACGAGACACAGAAGACGGACCTCTCCTACATCAACGACCTGGACTATTACGAACAGGGCCGGTTCATGGAGCTGGACCTGACGGCCAGGCGGAATCTGGAGCTGACCGCCACCATGCGGGGCAAGGAGAAGAAGGGGAGCCTCCTCTGGGTGCTGGACCGGACCCAGACCTCCATGGGGGGCCGGTGTCTCCGAAGCTGGCTGGAGCGGCCCCTTTTGAACGTGGCCGCCATCACCCGGCGGAACGGGGCCGTGGCGGCCCTGGTGGAGCGGACCATCGACCGGGAGGAGCTCATCGCCGCCCTCAGCGGCCTGGGAGATCTGGAGCGGCTCATCAGCCGCATTGTCTACGGCTCCGCCGGGGGGCGGGATCTGGCCGCCCTCCGCGCCGCCATCGGGAAGCTCCCGGAGATCAAAGGGCGGCTGGCGGCGTTTCCCGACCGGCTCCTCACGGCGCTTTCGGAGGAGCTGGACCCGCTGGAGGACCTGGGCAGGCGCATCGCGGAGACGATCTGCGACGAGCCCCCCTTCTCCGTCCGGGAGGGGGATTTGATCCGGGACGGCTTCCACCCGGAGGTGGACCGTCTCCGGCACATCCTGAAAAGCGGCAAGGGCGTCATCCCCGAGATGGAGGCCCGGGAGCGGGAGCGCACCGGCATCCGGACCCTGAAAATCAAGTACAACAAGGTCTTCGGCTATACCATTGAGGTCTCCAACAGCTATAAGGGCGAGGTGCCCGAGACCTATATCCGCAAGCAGACCCTTGCGGGAGCGGAGCGCTACATCACCCAGGAATTGAAGGAGCTGGAGAATTCCATCCTCACCGCCTCCGACCGGGTGGTGGCCCTGGAGTACGAGCTGTTCTCCCAGCTCCGCCAGGAGATTTCCGCCGCCTCGGCCCGGGTTTTGAAGACCGCCGGGGCCGTGGCCGAGACGGACGCCCTGGCGTCCCTCGCCGCCGTGGCGGCCCGGAACGGCTACTGCCGCCCGGATGTGGACGAGTCCGGGGTGATTGAGATCCGGGAGGGCCGCCACCCGGTGGTGGAGCGGGTTTTAAAGGACAGCCTCTTTGTGCCCAACGACACCTTCCTGGGGGAGAAAGAGGGACGGACGGCCATCATCACCGGGCCCAACATGGCGGGCAAGTCCACCTACATGCGGCAGGTGGCCCTGATCGTCCTTATGGCCCAGATGGGCGGCTTCGTCCCCGCCTCCTATGCCCGCGTCGGCGTGGTGGACCGGATTTTTACCCGGGTGGGAGCCAGCGACGACCTCTCCGCCGGGCAGTCCACCTTTATGGTGGAGATGACGGAGGTGGCGGACATCCTCCGCTGCGCCACCAAGCGTTCGCTGCTGATTCTGGACGAGATCGGCCGGGGCACCTCCACCTTCGACGGCATGAGCATCGCCCGGGCGGTGCTGGAGCATTGCGCGAATCCCAAGCTTCTGGGGGCCAAGACTCTTTTTGCCACCCACTATCATGAGCTGACGGAGCTGGAGGGCTCTCTGCCCGGGACGGTCAACTTCAACATCGCTGTAAAGACCCGGGGGGAGGAGATCATCTTCCTGCGAAAAATCCTCCCCGGCGGGGCGGACCGGAGCTACGGCATCGAGGTGGCC
Source organism: uncultured Oscillibacter sp. (assembly GCA_910588175.1). Lineage (GTDB taxonomy): Bacteria > Bacillota > Clostridia > Oscillospirales > Oscillospiraceae > Oscillibacter. The sequence goes on along the minus strand of CAJUQQ010000014.1, from coordinate 24,948 downwards.
AAGCTGGCGGGCCTTCCCGACAAGGTGCTCCGGCGGGCCCGGCAGGTGTTGGAGCAGCTGGAGGCGGCGGACGGGTACACCGCCCCCCGGCGGGAGACGGAGCAGGTCTCCCTCTCCGCCATAAGCGAGGGGGAGGTGCTGGACGCCCTCCGCCGCTGCCAGCCGGACACGCTGACCCCCATCGAGGCCATGGGCCTTTTGTATGAGCTGAAGCGGAAATTGGAGTGAGCGGCATGGCTAAGAAAAAGACCTCCGGCGGGCTGACGGGCCTGGAGCGGTTCGGCGGCACGGTCTTCTTTGTGTTTTACCTGCTCCTCCTACCTCTGGCGGCGGGGCCCGCCCGGCACCTGGCGGGGGAGCTGCTGGGGCGCCCCATCTCCGAGGAGCTGTACGGCGCGGCCTATTACTACGGACTCTTCGCCGTGACGGCCCTCCTCTTCCATCACCTGCTGGGCGTTTCCACCCGCCGCTTTTTGGACGGACCCGCCCGGACCCTTAAAACGGCGGCGGCGGGCATCGTGGCCTACTACGGCCTCTGCGAGCTGGCGGCCCGGCTGGGGAAGGTCCTTGCGGACCGCTCCGGGAATCTGAACGACGCCGCCATCTCCGCCCGGACCGGCAGCGCCCCCCACATGACGCTGCTGATCGTGGTGTTCCTGGCCCCCTTTGTGGAGGAGACGCTGTTCCGGGGCCTGGTCTTCGGCGGGCTGAGGGAGAAGAGCCGCCCCCTGGCCTACGCTGTCAGCTGCGCTCTCTTTGCCCTGCTTCACGTGTGGCAGTTCGCTCTGGCGAACCGGGACCCGGCCTATTTTCTGCTGATGGTCCAATATCTGATTCCCGGCCTGGTGCTGGCCTGGGCCTATGACCACGGGGGGACGCTCTGGGCCTCCATCGGCCTCCACGCGGGGGTCAACGCCCTGGCGGTGCTGGCGGGGGCGGTGTAGGAACCTGCATCTTCGGAGGCCGGCCGCCGCCCAGGTTTTTCGTCCGGCCGCTTCGGTTCCGCCGGCGTCCGCCGGGACGCCCGGGGGAAAATTCCCCTGCCCGGCGGGGAAAGCCCGCGCCTGTCCGGCGTTTCTCAGCTGTGAATACAGGTTCCAATTCAGGGGCGCGACGCGCCCGGGAAAGAAGTTTTAACCATGAGTTTTCTGGACACGCTGGCGGAGATGCTGGTGCTGCTCTTCGCCATTCTCTGCGGCTATGCCGCCAACCGCCTGAAGATTCTGGGCGGGGAGACCGACCAAAAGATCTCCAAGCTGCTGCTGAACTTCACCATGCCCGCCATGATCCTGGGGGCGGTTTCCACCGGGGACACGCTGCCGGAGACGGCGGTGGTGCTGGGGGTGCTGAAGGTGTCGCTGGTGTTTTACGCGCTGGAGTTCGCCTTTGCCCTGGCGGTGCCGCCTCTGCTGGGCGGCGGACCGGGGCGGAAGGGCGTCTGGCGCTATGGGCTGCTGTTCCCCAACGTGGGCTTCATCGGCTATCCGGTGGCGGTGGCCCTCTTTGGGCCGGAGGCCCTGTTTTACGCCGTGATTTTGGTTCTGCCCTTCAACCTGCTGTCCTTCACCCTGGGGCCGCTGATGCTCACCGGAGCCAAGCGGTTCAGCCTGCGGAAGATGTTCTCCCCCTGTGTGGCGGCGTCCCTGGCGGCCCTGGTGCTGGCCCTGGCCCGGCTCCGGCCCCCGGAGATGGTGGGCGAGGCGGTGGAATTCGTGGGCAGCATCACGGTGCCGCTGTCTTTGATGTTCGTGGGCTCCCTGCTGGCGGGGCGGCCCATGGGGCGGCTGCTGATTTCCCCCAGGCTATGGGGGCTGGCGGCGGTGCGCCTGCTGGCGATGCCCATGGTCCTGTGCCCCATTCTGCGGGCCCTGGGAACAGACCCCATGATTCTGGGCATCGCCGTCACGCAGATGGCCATGCCTGTGGCGGTGAACGGGTCGCTGCTGTGCATGGAATACGGCGGGGACACGGAGTGCATGGCCCAGATTACCTTTGTCTCCACCCTGGCCTCCATCATCACCATCCCCATTGTGGCGGCGCTGCTGCTTTAAGCCTTGTTTAAAAAATGGCAAAACGCCGTCTCAGGGCATCTTTTCCCGTCAGGGCTGCGTTGATTGGACTGGATATCCGTCAGGATTCCCGCCTCCAATCGCCTTGCCTGCAAAGAAATCTGCCCCAATCCGGCATTCCGCCAATTTTAAAACAAAGCCTAAGCGCTCCCGGAAAGGAGGAAGCCCTATGCCCCAGATTCAACAGCTGCCCCCTCACGTGGCGGATCTCATCGCCGCCGGGGAGGTGGTGGAACGGCCCGCCAGCGTGGTGAAAGAGCTGGTGGAGAACGCCCTGGACGCGGGAGCCTCCGCCGTGGTGGCGGAGCTCCGCCGGGGAGGCATGGGCCTCATCCGGGTGACGGACAACGGCTGCGGCATCGCCCCGGACCAACTGCCCACCGCCTTCCTCCGCCACGCCACCTCCAAGCTCCGGGGGCCGGAGGACCTGGGAAAAATCGGGACCCTGGGCTTCCGGGGAGAGGCGCTGGCGGCCATCTCCGCCGTCAGCCGGGTGGAGATCCGCACCCGGCGGCGGGAGGACCAAACCGGGGCCGCCCTGCGTCTGGAGGGGGGCGTGCCGGGAGGGGTGGAGGAAACCGGCGCGCCGGAAGGCACCACCATCCTGGTTCGGGATCTCTTTTACAACACCCCGGCCAGGCTGAAATTCATGAAAAAGGACAGCGCCGAGACGGCGGCGGCGGGGGGACTGATGCAGCACCTTGCCCTGTCCCACCCGGACGTTTCCTTTAAATTCATCAAGGACGGCGCGGAGGCTCTCCATACCCCCGGGGACGGGCGGCTGGACTCCGCCGTTTACGCCGCCCTGGGCCGGGATTTTGCCCGCAGCCTCCTCCCCGTGAAGGGAGGCGGAGACGGCGTGACCGTGTCCGGCTTTATCACCCAGCCTCTCCAGGGCCGGGGTTCCCGGGGGATGCAGGTCTTCTTTGTCAACGGACGGTTTATCAAGTCCCAGCTTCTCACGGCGGCCCTGGAGGAGGGCTACCGGAATCAGATCATGAAGGGCCGCTTCCCCGGCTGTGTGCTGGCGGTGACCCTGCCGGTGACGGCGGTGGACGTGAACGTCCACCCGGCCAAGACCCAGGTGAAGTTCGCCCAGGAGCAGGCCGTTTTTAACGCGGTGTACCACACCGTGCTGGACTGCCTGGCGGAGCGGGGCGGGCCGGTTCCCGCCGCTCCGGCGGAGCCGGAGAAAACCGTGAATCCCCGGGGGGACTTCTTCCAGTCCATGGACGCCAAGACCTACCGGGAACAGGGGGCGAAGCCCTCCGCCCCGGCCCCCAGGCCCGCCGCGCCCCTCCCCGCCTGGAACACGGAGCGGGGCGGCCTCAAGCTGTCGGACAGCGCCCCGCCCCTGCCCCGGCGGGAGGAGCGCCCCGCTCCAAGGAGCCGGACGCCCTTTCCGCCCCTGCGGGGGGACGCGCCGGATTCGGTATTAAAGCGGGACGCGCCGGAAGTGCCGGCGGCTGCCCCGCCCCCGGCGGCGGAGTCCAAGCTTTTGGCAAAGCCCGCCCTTCCAAAGGAGCCGGTTTTACCGGAACCGCGGCCCTTCGTCCCCGCCATTCCCCAAGCGGAGGTGCCGGGACAGGAGACCCTGGAGTCCGCCGGAGAGGCCCCCTGGCGCGTCGCCGGAGAGCTGCTGCGGACCTACATCGTCTGCGAGAGCGGAGACGGCTGCGTGTGGCTCATCGACAAGCACGCCGCCCACGAGCGGGTGAACTTCGACCGGCTGAAAGCCGCCCTGGAGCCCCCCATGCGCCAGGCCTTGCTGACCCCCGCCGCCGTGGAGCTGGGCCGGGAGGACGGGGCGCTGCTGCTGGAGCACCTGCCCCTGCTGGAGGAGTTCGGTTTTTCCTGCGAGGATTTTGGCGGCGGAGCCGTGCTGGTCCGGGAGGTCCCGGCGGATCTGGACCCCGGGGACGTGACCGCCACCCTGGAGGAGATCGCCGGAAAGCTCCGCTCCGGGCGCTCCCCGGCGGAGCGGCGGGAGAATCTGCTCCACACCATGGCCTGCAAGGCCGCCATCAAGGGCGGCTGGAAAAGCGGCCCGGAGGAGCTCCGGGCCTTGGTGGATAAGGTCCAGAGCGGCGAGGTCCGCTACTGCCCCCACGGGCGGCCCGTGGCGGTGAGGCTGACGAAATATGAGATTGAGAAAATGTTCAAGCGGGCGTAGCCCGCTTCAAGGGGGAGCGGGCTCCCCCTTGAGAATCCCCCACCTCCAGTGACGCCGGTCACTGGAGACGCCGCCCAGGGCGGCTGGAGTCTTGGTATTTTCCTGACGCGCATGCCGTCAGGAACATGATTTCAATTTTTTCTCCGCTTGGCGGAGAAACCAGGGGCTCCGGCCCCTGGACCCCCGGAGGGCAGGCCCATTATTACAACGATATCAGACGAGGAATGACATGAAACTTTTATTCATTGACGGTTGCGTCAGCCAGCGGGGACCGGCGTCCCGGACCCGCGCCCTGGCGGAGGCCTTTCTCTCCGCCTTCCGGGAGTCTCACCCCGGAGCGGAGGTGGAAACCGTGACCCTGGAAGCGCTGGATTTAAAGCCCTTCCTCCCCGCCGCCCTGAACCAGCGGGACGAGCTGGCCTCCGTGGGGGCCTTTGGCGCGCCGGTGTTCGATCTGGCCCGGCAGTTCCAGGCGGCGGACAAAATTGTCGCCGCCGCCCCCTTCTGGGACATGAGCTTCCCGGCGGTGATGCGGACCTACATCGAGTACATTTCCGCCAACGGCCTTTGCTATCACTACGAAGCCGGCGGCTGCCACGGGGACTGCCGGGCGGACCGGCTGGCCTACCTGACGACCGGCGGGGACTTTGAACAGCCCGAGAGCCTGGGGGTGCTGTACTGGAAGCAGCTTGCGAAGATGTTCGGCATCCCCCGGTTCGACTATGTGTTTGCCGGAGGGCTGGACGTGGACCCCGCCAAGACACCGGAAATCATGGACGCCGCCTGCGGCCGGGCCCGGACCCTGGGGCGGAGCTTCTGACGTGGCACCGAAGATCGTCTGCGTCGTGGGCCCCACCGCCTGCGGCAAGACCACCCTGGGCGTCCTGCTGGCCAAGAAACTCGGCGGCGAGGTGGTCTCCGCCGATTCCATGCAGATTTACAAAGGGATGACCATCGGCACCGCCGCCCCCACGGAAGCAGAGATGGACGGCGTGCCTCACCACATGATCGCGGTAAGCGACCCGGCGGAGCCGTGGTCCGCCGCCCGCTACGCCCAGGAGGCCCTCCCCGTTATCGACGGGATTTTGAGCCGGGGAAAGCTGCCCATCTTGGTGGGGGGCACCGGCCTCTGGATCGACGCGGTGGTGAAGGGACACGGCTTCGCGGCGGGCTGCGCCGGCGGCGCCGTCCGGCGGGAGCTGGAGGCCCGGCTGGCGGCGGAGGGCATCGAGCCCCTTCTGGCGGAGCTCCGGCAGGCGGACCCGGCGGCGGCGGAGCGGCTGCACCCGGCGGACGAAAAGCGGATTTTAAGGGCCCTGGAGGTCTGGCGGGAAACCGGAAAGACCATCACCGCCCACAACGAGGAGACCAAGTCCCTGCCCCCCCGGTACGACGCGGTTTGGATCGGCCTCCAGTTCCGGGACCGGGCGGATATGAAGGACCTGATCGACCGGCGGGTGGACCGCATGGCGGAGGCGGGGCTTCTGGAGGAGGTCCGGGACCTTCTCAGCCGGGGCCTGCCCCGGGACGCCACGGCGCTCCAGGCCATTGGCTATAAGGAGTTTTTGGGCGTTCTGGAGGGGACGGTCACAGAGGCGGAGGCTCTGGCGGAGGTGAAGCTCCGCTCCCGGCAGTACGCCAAACGGCAGCTGACCTGGCTGCGGCGGAATCCGGCCATCCACTGGGTCTTTTGGGAAAAAGACCGGGATTTTGCCCGGGCCCTACAGGTTTCGACGGAAACCCTCTCCGCCGAGGGGGTATGCTAAAGACCGGCGGACGGGCTGCCCGGAGCTTCTCCCGAGTAACCATCGTTTCGCTGAACAACCCAACCTGCGCCGTCCCTCGGGCGGCGCGCGAACAAAGAAAAAGGAGCGGACGATATGCAGAACAAGCAGAACTTACAGGACCTCTTCCTCCTCCGGGCCAAGCGGGACCGGGTGCCCGTCACCATGTTTTTGATGAACGGGTTTCAGATGCGGGGAACCATCACCGGCTTTGACGCCTTCGTGGTCATTCTGGACAGCGAGGGACGCCAGCAGGTGATTTACAAGCACGCCATCTCCACCATCGCCCCCACCCGCCCGGTGTCCCTGAGCGAGGAGGAATAACACGCCGCCTTCCGGGCGGAGACAGACTACATAAGAAATGCTATGAGAAAGAAAAACGGCGGTTTCGGAACCAAATTATTGATGGCCGCCCTCTTCCTGGGGGTGGCGGCCTACTTCGGCATCCAGGCCGTTCAATACCTGGACGACCCTCTGAGCGTTACCCTGGCCTACCACTACGAGGTGGAGCGGGCCGTGGACCTGACGGGTTTTGTGGTCCGGGAGGAGCGGGTGCTGCCCGATGAGGAGGGGGGCCTCCTCCGCATCCAGCGGGCGGAGGGAGAGCGGGTGGCCGCCGGAGGGACGGTGGCCTCGATCTACGCGGATCAGGCCTCCCTGGACCGGCAGGCGGAGATTGAGAGCCTGGAGAGCCGGGTGGAACAGCTCCAGTACGCCCAGGATTTGGCCCTGGCGGCGGAGACCACCCGGAAGCTGGACGCCCAGATTACCCAGAACCTACTGGAGTACCGCCGCTTCCTGGCGGCGGACAGGCTGTACGACGCCGAGAGCACTGCCCTGGAGCTCCGGGCTCTGGTTCTCAAGCGGGACTACAGCGCCGGGGACGGGGACATCGCCCTGCAATTGCAGGAGCTTGGAGCCCGGCTTCTGGACCTCCGCTCTCAGTCCGAGGGTTCGGTCCGGCGGATCACGGCTCCGGAGGCGGGGCTGTACTCCGCCGAGGTGGACGGCTATGAGGCCCTGCTGACCCCGGAGATGCTGGAAGGACTGCTGCCCTCCACCCTCTCCGCCCTGACGCCGGACCCGGCGGCGGCCTCCCGAACGGGAAAGCTGGTGCTGGGAGACGGGTGGTATTACGCCGCCGTCCTGTCCGCCGAAGACGCCGGGACCCTCCTGTCCCGGCAGGCGGAGGCAGACACCCTGCTCCTCCGCTTTTCCAAGGGGGTGGACCGGGATCTGCCGGTGACCCTGGAGTCCGTGGGCCCCCGGGAAAACGGCCGGGTGGTGGCGGTGTTCCGGGGAAACGCCTTCCTCCGGGAGCTGACGCTGCTGCGCCAGCAGCGGGCCCAGATCATCACCGGGAGCATTGAGGGCATCCGGGTGCCCCGGGAGTGCCTCCGGGCGGAGTGGGCCTATCTGGACGAGAACGGAAAGACCGTCACGGAGGAGCAGACGGGCATTTACTGCCTGGTGGGCCGGGAGGCCCGGTTTAAGCCGGTGGAGGTCATCTACAGCGCGGAGAGCTTTGTGCTGGTGCGGCCGGCGTCGGACCAGGAGAAGCGGCGGCTGCGGTCCGGGGAGCAGATCATCGTGTCCGCGAGGGGACTGTTTGACGGAAAGATTCTCCAGTAAGGACGGGTCTTCCCGTCCCCCGCGGTTATGAATACGGGCTCTTACAGAAAAACGAAGATGGCCGGGGCTGGGCGGAGTCCGGCCCCGGCAATGAAAAAAGAAAGAGGCGGAACGTTATGTCCATAGCGGAAAACATCGCCCAGGTTCGGGCGAACATCGCCGCCGCCGCCAGGGAGGCGGGGCGGAAGCCGGAGGAAATCACCCTGGTGGGGGCCAGCAAGATGAACGGCGCCGGCGCCTGCCGGGAGGCCGTTGCCGCCGGCATCGACGCCCTGGGGGAGAACCGGGTTCAGGAGATGACCGCCAAGCTGGCGGAGCACGCCTACGACGGCGCGCCGCTCCACTTCATCGGCCACCTCCAGCGCAACAAGGTGAAGCAGGTGGTGGGGAAGGCCGTCCTCATCCAGTCCGCGGGCTCCTTGGAGCTGCTGGAGGAGATCGAGAAGGCCGCCGGAAAGCTGGAGATCGTGCAGGACATCCTGCTGGAGGTCAACATCGGCGAGGAGGCGGCCAAGAGCGGCTTTTTCCCGGCGGAGCTTCCCGCCGGGGCGGAGGCGGCCCTGGAAAAGAGCCATATTCGGGTGCTGGGACTGATGACCATTCCCCCGGCGGAGGCGGAGCGGGAGGAAAATCTTCGGTATTTTGACAAAGTTCGGGCACTCTTTCTTGACATGAACGAGAAATTGTTTCATAATAGTCTCCAGGTTCTATCAATGGGCATGAGCGGTGATTACGAAGACGCCGTCCGCGCTGGGGCGACCATGGTCCGGGTGGGCACCGCCATCTTCGGCAGCCGCCATTACACATAAGATCATTACGGGAGGTACGGGAATGAGTATCCTGGACGAATTAAAAAAACTGACCCATCCCTACGAGGATGAGGACGAAGACCCCGGCATGTTCGACGACGAGCTCCAAGACCGGGACATGTTTGAGGAGCGCCGGCCCCGGGGCGACGACCGGAGAAGCAAGGTGGTGAACATTCACGCCACTACGCAGCTGAAAGTCATCCTGGTGAAGCCGGAGCGGTTCGAGAACGCCTCGGAGATCGCCGACCAGCTGAAGGACAAGCGGACGGTGGTTTTGAACCTGGAGTCCACCAACAAGGACGTGGCCCGGCGGCTGATCGACTTTTTGTCCGGCGTGGCCTACGCCGGGGAGGGCAAGATCAAAAAGGTGGCCGCCAATACCTACATCATCACCCCCTACCATGTGGACATCGAGGGGGACCTGATCGACGAGCTGGAGAACAACGGGCTGTATTTCTGATTCCGGACAGATACGGTTTCCGGATGAAGCGTTCGGAAATGACAGATTTGCTTGGAACCGTTACGCCCGCCGCCGCGAACGGCGGCAGCCGCAAAAGATGGAACAGATTGCTTCCGGCCTTTTCGCCCGGAAGTAATATTGGGACTGGCACGCTGGGGAGGATATGCGACTATGCTGACACCGCAGGAGGTTTCCGCCCGCTCTTTCACCAAGACGATGATGGGCGGCTACAACATGACCATGGTGGACGAGTTTCTGGACGAGCTCACCGAAGACTACACGTCCCTCTACAAGGAGAACGCCTCCTTGAAGGCCAAGATGAAGGTCCTGGTGGAAAAGGTGGAGGAGTACCGGGCCACGGAGGATTCCATGCGGGCCACCCTCCTCACCGCCCAGCGGATGGCGGACTCCATCATCCAGGAGGCGGAGGAGAAGCGGGATACCATCCTCCGGCAGGCGGAGGACGCCGCCCGGGAACAGCTGGACGGCTTCCGCCAGGAGGCGGAGCGGTACGACAAGCGCCTGCGGCAGGGGCAGGAGGAGATTCAGCGCTTTGTCGCCGAGACCCGGGCCCTGTGCGAGAAGGAGCTGAAGTTCCTGGAGGAGTTCCCGGTCCTTCCCCCGGTGGAGGAGGAGCCCGCCGGCATGACGGAGGAGATCGAGGAGACGATCCTCTCCGCTGCCGAGGCCGCCGCTCCCCCCATTCCCGAGCCGGAGCCCGAACCGGAGCCCGCCGTCGTGGAGGCCGCCCATCAGGCCGCTCCCGCCCCCTCGGCGGAGAAGCTGCTGGACACCCTGGCGGCGGCGGAGGAGCTGCGGGACGACGACCTCAGCGCCACCCGGCGGGTGAACATCAACGAACTGAAATTCGGCCCCAATTACCGCAGCGAGGCGGACTGATCCGCCCGCTGAGAGAGGGGGAGCGGCCATGAACGGGCCCGCGCCCATCATCGCGTTTCTTTACGACTTTGACAAGACCCTCTGCACCACGGACATGCAGAATTACGCCTTCATCCCCAGCCTTGGCATGACGCCGGCGGAGTTCTGGGCGGAGGCCAACGGCTTTGGCCGCCAGAACCGGATGGACGGAATTCTGGCCTATATGTACATGATGCTCCGGGAGGCGGAGCGGAAGGCCCGGCCCTTCACCCGGGAGGACCTGGTGGAAAAGGGCCGGGGCGTGGAGTTCTTTCCCGGGGTGGCGGACTGGTTCGGCCGGATCAACGCCTTTGGGGAGAGCCAGGGCGTCCGGGTGGAGCACTATGTGATTTCCTCCGGACTGCGGGAGATCATTGAGGGGTCCTCCATCAGCGGGGAGTTCCGGGAGATCTACGCCAGTGAGTTTTACTACGACGGGATGGGCCGCCCCGTCTGGCCCAAGCTGGCGGTGAATTTCACCGCCAAGACCCAGTTCGTCTACCGGATCAACAAGGGGGTTTTGGATGTCTCCGACGACAAGACCCTCAACGATTCCATGCCCGACGACAGCAAGCGGGTGCCCTTCCCCAACATGATTTACATCGGGGACGGCCTCTCCGACGTGCCCTGCATGAAGATGATGCGGGCCTACGGCGGCCAGGCCATCGCCGTTTACCAGGCCGAAAACCGCACCGGCGTGGAAGAGTTGCTGGCCCGGCGGCGGGTGGACTTCATCTTCCCGGCGGATTACCGGGAGGGCTCGGCCCTGGACGGGACGGTGAAGAATATCATCCGCAAAATGGCCATCGCCGACCGGCTTTGGGAGGAGAACCATCACCAGCTCCGCCACCTGGGGGAGGACGTGCTGCCGGATCAGGTGGAGCTGTTTTAAATCAAACCGGTACGACCGGCGAGACCGCCCTGGGGTGGTCTCGCCTTTTCGCGTTTCCGCTCCGGCGGGGCGTGTCCCATGCAGGGGCGGACCCATGTGTCCGCCCCAGAGTGTCGAAAAACGGTAAAAACTCCAACAACGGGAAGGAAGAGAGTTACGAGAGGAACCCAGGAAGGGTTCCTTTCGTTTTCAATCGGAAGTTTTCAGAACTTTTTTAAAGGTCTGAAAACTTGCTCAGGCTGGCGAAAACACTTTTTCGACAGCCTGGGGCGGACCTATGTGTCCGCCCGTCTTCCGGGAGACGGGCACTTCCGACAGAGGGGGCCGTGCCCCCTGCACCACCGTCTCCTAATAAATCGCGGGAGCGCGCTCCTCCCGGCGCAAAGGCTTGCAAATTCTGTCCCCCCATGATAGAATGAAAAAATCAAAAGGGGGGCTGTTTATGGAGCGCATCAGCAAGGAAAACTATTACCTGGACATCGCCGAAACCGTTCTGGAGCGGGCCACCTGTCTCCGGCGGGTTTACGGGGCCATCATCGTGACCAACGACGAGATCATCTCCACCGGCTACAACGGCGCCCCCAGGGGCCGGGCCAACTGCTCCGGGCTTGGCTACTGCTCCCGGGAGGCCCTCCGGGTTCCCCGGGGGGAGCGCTACGAGCTCTGCCGCAGCGTCCACGCTGAGGCCAACGCCATCATCTCCGCCGCCCGGCGGGACATGGTGGGGGGTACCCTCTACCTGGTGGGGCGGGACGCCCAGACCGGGGAATTGCTGGGGGACGCCACCTCCTGCTCCATGTGCCGCCGCCTGGTCATCAACGCGGGGCTGGAGCGGGTGGTCATCCGCCGGACGGAGACGGAGTTTGAGGTGATCCCGGTGGCGGACTGGATTGCCGGGGACGACACCGTGTCCCTCTGAGGGCGGTGTGAAAGGGGGTTGTTGGTTTGAAAGCGGGACTGCTTACGTTTTATCATCTCCACCACTACGGGGCCATCCTCCAGGCCGCAGCCACCCAGCGGGCCTTGGAGACCCTGGGGTGGGAGTGCGAGACCATCGACTATTTCGTCAACCAGGATACCCGCATCTTCCGCCCGGCGGCCAGCCCGTCCCTGGCGGCCAGCGACGCTTACAACGCCCTGCACTACCCCGCCGTCCGGCGGCGCTGGCAGCGGTTTGAGGACTTTTCCCGCTCCTTCCTTCGGCTGACGGACCGGCGCTATGAGAGCCGGGAGGAGCTGCGCCGGGCGGAGCTGCCCTATGACCTGCTGGTCTCCGGCAGCGACCAGATCTGGAATCCCACCATTTTCCCGGACCGGCGCTTCGACCCGGTGTTTTTCGGCGCGTTCTCCCCCCTGCGGAAGATCGCCTACGCTCCCTCCTTCGGCGTGGCCCGCCTCCCCGAGGGAATGGAGGAGGAACTGAAGGGCTATCTGGAGGGCTTTTCCCACCTCTCCGTCCGGGAGGTCTCCGGCCGGGAGATCGTCCGGGAGGCCTCCGGCCGGGAGGCGGCGGTGGTTCTGGACCCCACGCTGCTGCTGACGGCGGCGGAGTGGTCCGCCCTGGCGGCGGACCCGGCGCTCCGGGAAAAGGAGTATATCCTCTGCTACGGCATTTCCCGGTCCGGGGCCCTGGAGCCCTATATCCGCCGCCTGGCGGAGGAGACGGGACTGCCGGTGGTTCAGCTCTGCGGCACCCGGCGGAAGCTTCACCCCAAGGCCCGGATGATTTCCGACGCGGGCCCGGCGGAGTTTTTGGGCCTGTTTCAGCGCGCCGCCTACGTCTGTACCAACTCCTTCCACGGGACGGTGTTTTCCGTCTTGTTCCAGCGCCCCTTCTTTACCGCCGTAGCCCCGGCGGAGCTCCAGGAGCCGGAGCGCTCCCGGACGTTCAGCCTGCTGAGCCGCCTGGGACTGACGGAACGGGTGGTGGGCAAGGGGGACGCCGCCGGGCTGAGGGACCGCCCGGACTGGGCCGCCGCGGAGGCGCGGCTGGCCGCCGCCCGGGCGGGAGCCATGGCCTATTTGAAAGCCGCCCTGGCGGACGAGCCCTACCAGGGAACGGAAGCGGCCCTGCCCCGGGAGGACGGCCCCCTTCTGGCGGACCGGACCCACTGCACCGGCTGCTCCGCCTGCGCCGCCGCCTGTCCCAAGGACGCCATTGCCCTGGTCCGGGACCGGGAGGGCTTCGCGTTTCCCCAGGTGGACCTGGAGAAGTGCGTCCGCTGCGGCATCTGCACCAGAACTTGCCCCATGCTTCAGGAGCGTGAGCCCCGGCCCCTTCCCGCCGCCTTCGCCGCCTGGAATCGGGAGGCGGACATCCGGCGGGACTCCAGCTCCGGCGGGGCGTTTTCCGCTCTGGCGGACTATGTGCTGGAGGGGGGCGGCGTGGTGTTCGGCGCGGCCCTGGACGGGAAACAGCACCTTCGGCACACCGCCTGCTTCCGCAAGGAGGACCTTTGGCGTCTCCGGGGAGCCAAGTACGTCCAGAGCGACCTGGAGGGCGTGTTCCGGGAGGTGCGGAAGTGCTTAGAGACCCGGCAGGTCCTCTTCTCCGGCACCCCCTGCCAGGTGGACGGGCTGTATCGCTACCTGGGCCGCCGCCCGGAGAACCTGACCACCTGCGATCTGGTGTGCCACGGGGTGCCCTCCCCCGGCGTGTGGGAGGACATGGCCCGCTATATTGAGAAAAAGCGGGGCCGGGAGCTCCAGACCGTCCGCTTCCGCAACAAGGTGGAGGGCTGGAAAAACAGCCACTTCACCGCCGTCTACGACGACGGCACCGTGGATACCCATCCCCTCTACGAGACGGAGTACGGCAGGGCCTTCGGCCGGGCGCTGTTTCTGCGGCCCTGCTGCCACCGCTGTCCCTACGCCTGTATGAACCGGCCTGGGGACTTCACCCTGGGGGACCTGTGGGGCCTCCGGCCCGACGAGCTGCCGGAGCAGCAGCAGCTCGGGGTCAGCCTCCTGCTGGTGAACACGCCCCACGGGAGCCATATCTTCGGACAGCTTCCGCTGAACTGCCGGCCCTTCCCTGTGGAGCGGGCGATTGCCGGGAATCCCCGGCTGGCCTCTCCCACCGTCCAGCCGGCGGACCGGGCGGCCTTCTTCGCCGCCTATGCCCTGGAGCCCTTCGACCAGGTGGCGCGGAAGTTCTGCGCCCTGCCGCCTCTGCCGGTCCGTGCCGCGGGGAAGGTCCTCTCGCCGGAGGCGAAGGCCAAGGTGAAAAAGGTTTTGAAAAGAGGATAAACAGCAAGGCCCCCTCCAACAGGAGGGGGCCTTTTTTAGGACTCTATGGGTTTCGACAGCACCCACAGCGGCGCGCCGTCGTGGCGGCTGGGGGAGAGCTCCCCCAAAATCAGGGACAGATCCCAGGGAATCAGGCTCCGGTCCCGGCTGGCGGGGTCCGCCACCAGGATTTCCCCGCCGAGAGTGGTCCCCCGGAGGAGGATAAAGTGCCCGCCCCGGGTGAAGTGCCCCTTGGTCATCAGGGCCACAAACACGTCTCCGCCGGAGAGACGGGTGTATAGCTCCCCCTCGTCCAGGGACGCCGGGTCCAGAGACCGGCAGTCCAGTCCGTAGGTCTCCGCCACCCCCTGCACCATGGACAGGTAGGAGCCGTGGTCCCGGCACCAATAGCCCTGCTTCACGCACAGGTTCGCCATGTCCACCGGGTCCACCGTCTCCCCCGTCAGGGAGGACACCGCCATGGCCATGGCGGTGGGGCCGCAGCCGTGGGTGGAGAGAGGGTCCGTGCCGTAGCGCTGCTCCGCCCGGGCCTCGTCGGTCTGGTTGAAATAGACCACCTCCAGCCCGCCGCCGGTGAGAATCTCCTGGCCGTCCCGCTCCACGATGTCGCTGATCAGAGGGTCCAGCAGCTCCTTGGGGGGCGGGAGCTCCGGCTGGGACAGGGAGGAGTCGTCCTCCAGCGGCTCCGCTTCCGGAGTCTCCGGCGGCGGGGCGGTGACCGCCTCCATCCGCTCGTCCACCCAGTCCCGGAGAGCCTGCCCGGCGGAGGAGGCCGCCTCCCCCGCCCGCTCCGCCAGGGCTCCGGCGTGTTCGCCCAGGGCCTCCATGGCCTGTCCCGCCGTCTGAATGGCCTGGTGGGCAACCTCCCGCACCGGCTCCACCAGCTCCTCGTACAGGGCTGGGGCGAAGTGGCGGCAGGCCGCCAGCTCCGCCGCGCCGACGCAGACCACCGCCAGCAGGCCGAGAACGGCATAACGGGCCCAGGGACGCCGTTTTTTCTTTCCGGGGAAGAGGCGGCCGGACTGCCGCAGGCGGCGCAGTTCTTCCAGGGCTTGCTCCTCCTGCTCGGAGGTCCGTTGGCGCATGGCAAATCTCCTTTGCTGATATTTCTCCCATTGTACCACACCGCCGGGGAGGCTTCAAGGGCGGCGGGGCAATTGGTACAAAATTGAGGCCGCCCAAATTCTGGGCGGCCCCGTGGAAAGCAAGCGCTTATTTGCGGTAATTCTGCATCCGCCAGACAATGGCGGAGACCTGGCCCCGGGTCAGGGTGTTGGAGGGGCGGAAGGTGCTGGTGCCGTTGTTGAAGTAGCCTTCCACAATGCCCGCGGCGTTCAAAGCCTGGACATAGACGTCGGCGGTGTCGGTAAAGGGCTTTACGCTGGAGAGGTTGTTGATGTCCAGCCGCAGGGCCCCGGCGGCCAGCTGGGCCACCTGGAGACGGGTGATGGGCCCGTTCAGGGCCACGGTGCTCCGGGTGACCAGGCCGTCGGCCTGGGCCTTGGCAAGATACCCGCTGAAGGTGCTGCCGGGAACGGTGGGAGCCTGCTCGGAATAGCCCGCCGCCAGCATGATGAGCTTCAGGGCCGCGCCGTAGGTGATGGTGTTGTCCGGTTTGAAGTTCCCGTCGGCATAGCCGTCGATGACGGAGGCGTCCGCCAGCTCGGTGACGTATTTATAGCACCAGGTGGCGGCGTTGATGTCCTTGAACTCCTTCCGGGCGTTCAGCACGCCCATGGAGAACATGCCGGAGGCAATGGGGACGCCGCTGGCGTTCACGGCGGCATAGGGAATCTCCACCGGGCCGGTGTAGCCGGTCTGGGGGACGAAGCGAAGCTGGCCGAGGAGCTGGTTTCCGGTGTTGTAGCCGTAGACCGTGGTGATGTCGGCGGGGGTGGCCCCGGTGCCCACGTAAATGGTGCCCACGTTGGCGGCGGGGAGCTTCAAGAGCTGGATACCGCTGGGAGTGACGCCGGTGGCGGCGGCCACCGCGGCGGCAATGGAGGAGGCCGGGAAGTTCACGGCGGTGTTTTTCGGCGTGGGGCCGTAAACCTCGGAGACGGCCTTGTTGGTGACGCTGATCAGGATGCCCCCGGTGACGGACTGGCCGTTGGTGCCGTAGGCCGTGAAGGGAATGCTGGCGCAGTAGTTGGACCCGGAGGGCACATAGGTCAGCTCCGTCAGGGCGTACTCGCTGGTGGAGGCGGGGCTCATGTAGAGGTTCCGGCTCCGGTTGGCGGCGGTGAGCTGTTCCCGGGCGGCGGTGCCGTAGCTGCTGGCGCCGTAGTAGTTGTAGTACAGCGCGCCGGCGGCGGGCACGTCGCCCAGCACCACGTATTGCAGCGTCCCGGTGGGATAAGCGCTCTTATAGTACCGGGCCAGGTCGTTGGCGTTGATCTGAACATTGGTGCCGGTGACCACGGCGTAGCGCACGCTGCCCTGCAGATTGGAGGAGGATACCGCCGTGGAGGGGGTGACCACCGTGGTGCCCTCCACCGAGCGGCCGTTGACGCCGTAGGCGGTGAAGCGCAGGGTCACCTTGCCGCTGGTAAAGGAGTTGGCGGCGGCGAAGGTCAGCTCGTTCAGGGCGTAATCTCCCTTGCGGGCGTCGGAGGCGTTGTAGTAGAACCGCACGTCCTGGAGACTGCCCCGGGTGAAGGAGGAGGAGTAGCTGGTGCCGTAGCCGGTGTAGAGGGTGCCGCAGGAGTCCGGGAACTCCAGGGTGCCGGGCACGTCGAAGACCACGTAGTCCAGGCTGGAGCTGGAGTAGCTCTTGCGGAAGAACTCGTCGAACTTGGTCCGGTCGAAGTTCACGGTTTTGCCCGGGGTGACGGTATAGGCGATGTCGCCGCCGGAGGCAACCTTCAGCTTCAGCGTGCCCTGCTCATAGGTGCTGGCGTCGAAATAGGCCCGGAAGGGCATGGACAGGACGCTGCCCTCCGCCGCGTTGGCGGCGGGACGGAAGGACAGGCTGCCGATGGAGTAGGTGCCGTAAGTGGGGGTGCCGTTGTAGAACAGGGTCCGGCTGTAGGTGAGGTCGCTGCGGCTGAGCTGGACGTTTCCGGTGTAGAGCCCTCCGGCGAAGCTGGCGTAGTCGCTGCCCGCCTCCAGGGCGATGTACTTGACGGTCCGGTTGGTGCCGGACATGGTCTGGTAGACCCGGTTGAAGTCGTCGGCGGTAAAGCTGATCATGCCGCCGGGCGCCGCCTCATAGGTGACGGTGTTGGCGTCGGAGGTGACGGTGATGCGGAGGATGCCCTCCTCCCAGTCGTCCTGAGTATTGCTGTAGTAGGCCCGGAAGGGGATGTTCAGGCAGTCGCCTTCCCGGGCGTCCCGGTCGGCCTGGAAGGTCACGTCCTCCAGCAGGTAGTCGCCGCTTCCGCCGCCGCGGCTGCTGTAGTAGAACCAGCTTTCATTGTGGGCCAGGTCCGCCGCCCGGAGAACGGTGTTTTTCACGTACAGCGCGCCGTAGAAGTTCCGGTAGCTGTCCGGCGCGGAGAAGGACACGGCGGTGATGGTCCGGTTGCTGTAGCCGGAGAGGTACTGGTATACGTCGTTAAAGGCGTACTTGTCCAGCCGGGCGCTTCCGCCGGGGGCCACGTTCAGGGAGACGGTGTCCCGGGAGCCGTTCTTGTCAATGACGAGCCGCAGAACGCCCTTCACCCGGTCGGTCCGGTCATAATAAGCCCAGAAGGGAATGTCCAGCTTGTCCCCGTCCTTCGCGCCGGAGGCGGCCTGGAAAATCAGATCGTCGATGCCGTAGCTGTCCCGGCGGTCCGTGGAATAGTAGAACCACTCCTCGGACAGGGTCTTCTTGGAGAAGGCGGCGTGGCCGCTGGCCCGGATGTCGCCGGAGAAATACGTATAGTCGTCGTTGGGGGCGAACTCAATGTAGCTGACGGTCCGGCTGGTCCCGGCCAGGTTTTGATAGACCTGGTTGAAGTCGCTGCGGTTGAAGGTGACGGAGCTGCCGGGGGCCACCCGGTAGACCACCTCGTCCTCCTGCTTCCCGTCCTTGTCGATGATGATGCGCAGGGTGCCGTCGTAGGAGGTGTAGCGGTCATGATACCGCACGGTTATGGTCAGCTGGTCCCCCACGTCCGCCCGGGTGTCCGCCCGGAAGCTGAGGGAATCCAGGGCATAGGCCCCGAGGCTCTCGTTGCTGGCGTAAAAGTCGTACCGGTCCAGATCGCTCTGGCTGAGGGAGCGGGAGCCGGAGTAGAACATGCCGTCGAAATTGTAATAGTTGTTTCCGCTGGTGATAAAGGAGACGTAACGCAGGGAGCCGCTGTCATTGCTGAGCTTTTTGTAGGCCTCCTCAAACCGGGTCAGCCGCAGGTCCACCTCGCCGCCGGGGGCCACCCGGAGGACGATGTCGGTGGAGTTGGAGGTGACCGGCGTGCCGGTGAGGGTGATGACGCCGGAGACCTGATTGCCGTAAGCGTCCTCGGCAGTGTAGGACAGGGTCAGGCTGCCGGAGGAGCTGGGAACAAAGTAGACGTACTTGGAAAGCTCGTTATATGTATAGCGGTTCCACAGGGTATCCTGAGCGCTGTTGTGGGAGACCTTTCCATAACCGCTGATGTTGGAGAAATAGATGGTGGAGAAGCTGCTGTAGCCGGTCAGGGTGTGGAACAGGTCGCTGACCTTGGTGAGGATCTCCGTGCCCGCGTATTTGCCGCTGGTGGAGCCCACGGAGATGGTGAAGTTCCGTCCCTGGTTGGAGGTGGGAGGATTGCCGGTGTTTTCCGACACCACTTCGCTGCAAACGGTGCACCGCCGGGTCAGGGTGCCGTTCTGGTTGCTGATTTCCACAAAGTTATGGACGTTCGTCTTCGGGATGACGCCCACCTCGGAGGCGCCGCATTTGCTGCAAACATGAACCTGCCGGCCCTCGGTTCCGCAGGTGGCCGGCCGGTCAATCAGCCAGTTTCCCCAGGTGTGGCTGCAATCCGCCAGGGCGGCGGGCGCGAGGCTCGCCAGCATGACCAGCGTCAGGAAAAACGCCGGCAGTTGTTTCTTCCAAAAATTGTTCATACGATTACCTCCGTGCCTGCCGAAAATGGATGGAGCAGGTTACATAATACTGCTCCCTATACCATAGCGGAAAGCCTCTCCGTAGTCATGAACAAACTGTGAACATGCGGCAACATTTTGGTATCATTTATGGAAAAGCGCCTGGAACTCCGGGGACAGAGCGGCGTTTTTTGTCGAATTCCCGCATAGGAAATCTTCTGGAAAGGTTTCTCTTTACAAATAAATTTCCCTCCTATATAATACATAAGCTGAGAAATTTGCAAGGATGGAGAATCGACCATGGCTTTGATTGAATACGACGCTTACAAGCAGAAGCTCCGGGACTTGAAGCCGGAGCTGGACGAGCTGTCCGCCGCCCTGGACATGGACGCCGCCCGGCAGGAGGCGGCCCGCCTGGAGGACGAGACCGCCCAGGACGGCTTCTGGAACGATCTGGAGCGGTCCCAGAAGGTCCAGCAGCGGCTCAAGCAGCTTCAGAACAAGATCGCCAAGCAGGAGAAGCTCCTCTCCGCCTGGGAGGATTTGACGGCCCTTTGCGAGATGGGCCAGGAGGCCGACGACCCGGAGATTCTGGAGGAGCTGAAAACCGAGTTTGCCGCCCTGGAGGACCGGGCCGCCGAGAGCCGGATGGCCACCCTCCTCTCCGGAGAGTACGACGGGTGCAACGCCATTTTGCAGTTCCACGCCGGGGCCGGCGGCACCGAAGCCCAGGACTGGGCCCAGATGCTCTACCGCATGTACACCCGCTGGGTGGAGCGGAAGGGCTTCACCTATAAAATCCTGGACTACGAGGACGGAGACGAGGCGGGTATCAAATCCGCCGCCATTTCCATCGAGGGGGAGAATGTCTACGGATTGCTGAAAAGTGAAAACGGCGTCCACCGGCTGGTCCGGGTCTCCCCCTTTGACGCCAACGCCCGGCGGCAGACCTCCTTCGCCGCCATTGAGGTCATGCCGGAAATTGAGAATGACGAGAGCATCGAGATTCGGGACGAGGACATCGAGATGCAGGTCTACCGGGCCAGCGGCGCCGGCGGACAGCACGTCAACAAGACCTCCTCCGCCGTGCGCCTCATCCACAAGCCCACGGGCATTGTGGTGGCCAGCCAGCAGGAACGGAGCCAGTTTCAGAACAAGGACAACTGCATGAAAATGCTCCGGGCCAAGCTGCTGGAGCTGAAAGCCCAGCAGCACGCGGAGAAGATTTCCGACATCAAGGGCGTGCAGATGAAGATTGAGTGGGGCAGTCAGATCCGCTCCTATGTCTTCATGCCCTATCAGATGGTGAAGGACACCCGGACGGCCTATGAGACCGCCAACATCGACGGCGTCATGGACGGAGACCTGGACGGCTTTTTGAACGCCTACCTGACCCAGCTGGCCACCGGTGAGCTGAAGAAATAACCCCAGCCTTCTAAAAAGGCGCGGCCGTAGAGCCGCGTCCTTTTTCCGCAAGCCCCTGCATATACAGAAAGGATATTAGAGATGAAAGATAACAAAACGCAATCACCCTCCCCCGCGCCCCAGGAGAACAAGATGGGCACCATGCCCATCGCCCCCCTCCTGGCCGGCATGGCGGTGCCCATGATGATCTCCATGCTGGTCCAGGCCCTCTACAACATCGTGGACAGCATCTTTGTGGCCTGGATCAGCCAGGACGCGCTGAACGCCGTGTCCCTGGCCTTCCCCCTCCAAAACCTGATGATCGCCGTAGGCGGCGGAACCGGCGTGGGCATGAACGCCCTGCTCTCCCGGTCCCTGGGGGAGAAAAAACAGGACCAGGCGGACCAGACCGCCAACACCGGCATCTTTGTCTTCCTGGTCAGCGCCGTGGTCTTCGGCGTGTGCGGCGTTCTGCTGGCCCAGCCCTTCTTTCTGGCTCAGACGGACATCGTCTCCATCGTGGACTACGGCACGGACTACGCCCGTATCTGCCTGGGGCTGTCCATCGGCATCTTCAGCCAGTTCTGCTTTGAGCGCCTCCTCCAGTCCACGGGCCGGACGGTGTACTCCATGATCACCCAGCTTATCGGCGCGGTGATCAACATCATCCTGGACCCCATCCTGATTTTCGGCCTCTTCGGCTTTCCCCGGCTGGAGGTGGCGGGGGCCGCCGTGGCTACCGTCTTCGGCCAAATTGTGGCCGCCCTTATCGGTCTTTGGATGAACCTCCGGTTCAATAAGGACATCCACATCCGCCTCCGTTCCATCCGTCCGGACCGGGCCGTGGTGCGGGAAATCTACCGGGTGGGCGTGCCCTCCATCGTCATGCAGTCTATCGGCTCCATCATGACCTTCGGCATGAATAAGATCTTGATTTTCTTTACGGACACGGCCACGGCGGTCTTCGGGGCTTACTTCAAGCTCCAGAGCTTTATCTTCATGCCGGTCTTCGGCCTGAACAACGGCATGGTGCCCATCATTTCCTACAACTACGGCGCGGTCCGGCTGGACCGGGTCCGGGACACCATCAAGCTCACTGCCACAGTGGCTACAGTCATCATGGTCATCGGCTGTTCCGCTTTCAACCTGATTCCGGGGGTGCTGCTGGGCTTCTTCTCTCCTTCGGCGGAGATGCTGTCCATCGGCACCGTGGCCCTGCGGGTCATCAGCTATTCCTTCCTGATGGCGGGCTTCGACATCATCGCCGGGTCCGTGTGCCAGGCCATTGGAAACCCGGTTCATACCCTGATCTGCTCCGTCTGCCGCCAGCTGGTGGCCCTGCTGCCGGCGGCGTGGCTGCTGGCCCAGACGGGAAAGCTGGACCTGGTGTGGTTCTGCTTCCCCATCTCGGAGCTGGTGTCCCTGGTACTGAGCATCATCTTCCTCCGCAAGACCATGAAGGCGGCGGAGGAGCGGATCGCGGCGCTGCGCAAAGAGTAATCATTGAGAATGGAGAACGGAGGTTTTATGGAAGCAATCATCACCCAGCTGGCCCAAGAGCTTGGGCAGCCCGCCCAGTACGTGGAAAACGTGGTCCGCCTGCTGGACGAGGGGAATACCATCCCCTTCATCGCCCGCTACCGCAAGGAGCTTCACGGGGCCATGGACGACACCGTCCTCCGGAACCTGGAGGAGCGGCTCCAGTACCTCCGGGGTCTCCAGGAGCGGCGGGAGGCGGTGAAGAAATCCATCGAGGAGCAGGGCAAGCTCACCGGGGAGCTTGCCCAGGCCATCGACGACGCCGCCACCCTGGCGGAGGTGGAGGACCTGTACCGGCCTTATAAGCAAAAGCGCCGGACCCGGGCCACCGCCGCCCGGGAGAAGGGGTTGGCCCCCCTGGCGGAGCTTCTCTTCGCCCAGGGGCCGGACTGCCCGGACCCCCTGGAGGAGGCGGCGAAATACGTGGACCCGGAGAAGGGCGTGGAGACGGCGGAGGACGCCCTGGCGGGGGCCTCCGACATCGTGGCGGAGACCCTCAGCGACGACGCGGAGATGCGCAAGGTTCTCCGCGCCCTGCTGGCGAAGAACGGGGCCCTTCACAGCGAGGCCGCCGTGGAGGAGGACACGGTTTACCGGCTGTATTACAGCTTCGCCCAGCCCCTCTCCCGGATGCAGGGCTACCAGGTGTTGGCCATCAACCGGGGAGAGAAGGAGGGAAAGCTCAAGGCCGGTGTCACGCTGGACCGGGAGCTGGCCCTGCGGACCCTCCGCCGCCGGGTGGTGGTCCCGGGGAGCCGGGCCATGGAGTTCGTCAAGGCCGCGGCGGAGGATGCCTATGACCGCCTGATCTTCCCCTCCCTGGAGCGGGAGGCCCGGTCGGCCCTGACGGAGGAGGCCGGCGAGGGGGCCGTCGGCCAGTTCGCCCTGAACCTCAAGCCCCTTTTGATGCAGCCCCCGGTGAAGGGAAAGGTGACCATGGGCCTGGACCCCGGCTACCGCATGGGCTGCAAGGTGGCGGTGGTGGACGGCACCGGAAAGGTCCTGGACACCGCCGTGGTCTACCCCACCTACAATGAGCGGAAAAAGGCCGAGGCCATCGCCCTGCTGTCCCGGCTCATCCAAAAGCACGGCGTGGAGCACATCGCCATCGGCAACGGCACCGCCAGCCGGGAGACGGAGCAGATGGCCGTGGAGCTCATTCGAAAGGTGGGAGAGGCCGGGGCCAAGGTCAGCTATATGATCGTCTCCGAGGCCGGAGCCTCCGTGTACTCCGCCAGCAAGCTGGCGGCGGAGGAGTTCCCGGAGTACGACGTGAACCTCCGTTCCGCCGTGTCCATTGCCCGGCGGCTCCAAGACCCTCTGGCGGAGCTGGTGAAGATCGACCCGAAGTCCATTGGCGTTGGACAGTACCAGCACGACTGCCCCCCCAAGCGGCTGGACGAGGCCCTGAGCGGCGTGGTGGAGGACTGCGTCAACGCCGTGGGCGTGGATGTGAACACCGCCTCTCCCTCGCTTCTCCAGCGGGTTTCCGGCCTGACGGCGGCCACGGCGAAGAACATCGTGGCCTATCGGGAGGCCAACGGCCCCTTCACCGCCCGGAAGCAGATTTTGAAGGTCCCCAAGCTGGGCCCCAAGGCCTTCCAGCAGTGCGCGGGCTTCCTCCGGGTGCCGGAGAGCGCGTCCGTGCTGGACAACACCGCCGTTCACCCGGAGAGCTACGGCGCGGCGGAGGCCCTGCTGGCCCTGACGGGCCACAGCCTGGCCGATGTCAAGGAGGGGAAGCTCCAAAACCTCCCCGCCCAGGTAGCCGCCTACGGCGAGGAAAAGGCCGCGGAGGACGCGGGGGTAGGCGTGCCCACCCTGCGGGACGTGGTGGCGGAGCTGATGAAGCCGGGCCGGGACATCCGGGACGACCTGCCCAAGCCGGTGCTCCGGACGGACGTGCTGGACATGAAGGACCTGAAACCCGGCATGGTCCTCACCGGCACGGTGCGCAACGTCATTGACTTCGGCGCTTTCGTGGACATCGGCGTCCACCAGGACGGGCTGGTCCACATCTCCCAGGTGGCGGACCGCCGGGTCCGGCACCCCTCGGAGGTGGTCTCCGTAGGGGACGTGGTGAAGGTGAAGGTGCTGGAAGTGGACGAGAAAAAGAAGCGGATTTCCCTTTCCATGAAGCAGGCGAACTAGAGCTCGCGGGAGCCGTCCCGCCCTCCTCCCCGGCGTGTCGGGCAGCCAGGCGGAAGTTATAAGAATTTCACTTGACGCGATTGACAAACCCTTTGGGGAGTGATATATTTATAACGCACAAGAGTTAAAAATATATCACCTGGAGGAATGGAGCATGAAGTCAAAGGTCACCTTGAAGGAATTGGTCGGAACCAAGATTATTTACGCGGTACTTCTGGTCTGCTACTACTGGACGTGGGCAAGGCGGGATTGGCAGGAATATTATACGGCCATCCAGAATGGGGTCGCCATATTCACCATTTTGTTTTTCGCCATGCAGGCAAACCGGATTCACAAGTACCACAAAGAAGAAAAGGACGAGATGGCAGTTCAAAATCTGCGCAGAATTGATGCGATTGGATTGAAGATCATGACGGCGGCGGCGATTGTCATTGC
Organism: uncultured Oscillibacter sp.; assembly: GCA_910588175.1. Taxonomy (GTDB): domain Bacteria; phylum Bacillota; class Clostridia; order Oscillospirales; family Oscillospiraceae; genus Oscillibacter. The sequence continues at coordinate 417 of CAJUQQ010000014.1, read as the reverse complement.
CTTTGCGTGCGCGGTCTCCTGCATAGACGGGACGGCGGCGGGCTACGCGCTTGTGGGAATGATCCTCGCGCTGGCGGTCCTGCGATTCGTCATCTTCTGCGTGATGGACAGTGGGAGTCTGATATGGCCCTTAAAACGAAGGTCAGAGAATATCGGGAAAAAGCGGGACTAAAGCAAAGCGAATTGGCGGAATTGGTACACGTAAGGCGGGAGACGATTGTCCATTTGGAAAACGGAAAATACAATCCGTCCCTGAAGCTGGCCATGGATATCGCCAAGGTGTTCCAGGTGACGGTGGAGGAGCTGTTCGCGTTTACAGAGGACTGATTCCGCCGCGGAGAAGGGAACTCCGGTTCCAAAAAGAGCGTGAAGACAAACTGTCTTCACGCCCAGAGTGTCGAAAAACGGTAAAAACTC
>CAJUQQ010000013.1 GCA_910588175.1 uncultured Oscillibacter sp. | reverse complement strand
CCGCCATCGCCAAGATCATGGGCATGGAGGCTCCCACCGGGGAGCGGCAGGTGGCCTTCGTCCGCTGCACCGGCGGCGTCAACGCGAAAAAGCGCTTTGACTACGTGGGCGTTCAGGACTGCATCTCCGCCACCAAGGTGGCCGGCGGTCCCTTGGAGTGCGGCTTCGGCTGCCTGGGCTTCGGCTCCTGCGTGGCGGCCTGCCAGTTCGGCGCCATGTCCATCGGCCCCGGCGGCACCGCCGTGGTGGACCCGGACAAGTGCACCGCCTGTATGGCCTGCGCCGCCGCCTGCCCCCGGCACCTGATTACGTCTGTCCCCGTGTCCAAGAAGGTACACGTGGGCTGCGCCAACCAGGACAAGGGCAAAGCCGCCATGAGCGTCTGCTCCACCTCCTGCATCGGCTGCGGATTGTGCCAGAAGGAGTGCAAAAAAGACGCCATCCATGTGGAAAACGGCGTAGCGGTCATCGACTACGACAAGTGCGTGGGCTGCAAGCTCTGCACCAAGGTCTGCCCGAGAGATGCCATCCTCCCTGTGGCCACCGCCGAGGAGAAGGAAAAGTACAAGGCCATCAAGAAGGCCCAGGCCGAAAAGGCCAAGGCTGCAGCGGAAGCCAAGGCCGCAGAGCCCGCTGGAAAGTAACCCGTCAAAATGCTGGAAAACGCCTCGGACTCAGGTCCGGGGCGTTTTTTCGACCGCTAAGGCGGACCTGGATTTTTATGGAATTTATCGAAGGGCCTTGTATTTTGCCGGAAGCTGGTATATGATAAGGGCGTCCCCGGCGAGAGCCGGAAGGACAAAGGCAGAGTAGGGACACGCGTGTCAAAGTGCCGGAGAGACGGGGAGTTGCTTTCCGGACGAAGGGGGTCCTTCCCCCGCAGTGCGCGTCCCGCATCCCGCTGCCGCATTTGGGAACGGGCTTCCTCTGTGCGGCGTGCTGCCGTAATTTAGAGGAGGTTTTTGTTATGCCCAAAATGAATGTGAAACGGATGTGCTATGCCGCTCTGCTGGCGGCCATGTACCTGCCCCTGTCGCTGTACGCGGCGGTGCAGGTGGGGAATGTGCGGATTTCCTTCGGCTCTCTGCCGGTGGTGGCGGCCGCCCTGCTCTTCGGCCCGGTGGACGCGGTGATCGTGGCCATGGTGGGCGAATTTTTCAAACAGCTGTTGACCTACGGCGTCACCTACACCACGGTGCTGTACCTGATTCCCCCGGCCCTCCGGGGCCTGGTGGTGGGCCTGGGAGCCCTTGGCCTGATGGGCCTTCGGGGAGAGCGGCTGGAGGAGCGGCGGATGTTGTGCTATGCCGTCTGCATTGTGGCGGCCATTTCCACCACCGTGGGGAACACCCTGATTAACTGGCTAGACAGTGTGATTTTCGGTTATTATAGTCCCGCTCTGATTTTTGGAGACCTGGTTTGGCGGCTCATTGTGGGCATGATCAACGCCGTGGTCATGGCTTCTCTGGCGATGCCGCTGGTGAAGACCCTGCGGAAGCGAAACTTCGTTTCCACCCTGTAAGGAGGGAGCGTCATGACGGGAGAAGAGGCGGTGGCCTACATTTGGTCCCACGGCTGGGAGACGCGCGCTCCGGGCCTGGGCCGCATCCGGGAACTGCTCCGCCGGCTGGGAGATCCCCAGCGGGAGCTGAAATGTATCCACGTGGCCGGGACCAACGGCAAGGGCAGCGTTTGCGCCTGCCTGGCGTCGGTTTTGGAGGCGGCGGGATACCGGGTGGGGCTGAATACCTCGCCCCATCTGGAGCGGTTTCACGAGCGTATCCGGGTTGATGGGGAGGAAATTTCCGACGAGGCCCTGGGAGCGGTGACGGAGCAGGTCCGCGCCGCCGCCGAAGCGATGCCGGAGCATCCCACGGAGTTTGAGCTGATCACCGCCGCCGCCTTCCTGTACTTTCGGGAGCGGCGCTGTGATGTGGTGGTTCTGGAGACCGGCCTGGGCGGGGCGCTGGACGCCTCGAATGTCATTGAGACCCCGGAACTGGCGGTGCTGACCGCCATGGGCATGGACCACGCCGCCATCCTGGGGCCCACCCTCCGGGATGTGGCCGCCGCCAAGGCGGGAATCATCAAGCCCGGCGGGACCGTGGTCAGCCGGGGCGGATGCCCCGAGGCGGACGAGTGCTTCCGCCGGACCTGCCGGGAGCGGGGCGCGGCGCTGACGGAGCTGGACTTCTCCCGTCTGACGGTCCGGCGTTTGGACCTGGAGGGCGCGGTTTTTGACTTCGCCCCCTGGAAGGGATTGGCCCTCCCTCTGACAGGAGCCTATCAGGCGGAGAATGCCGCCCTGGCTCTGACGGCCCTGGAGGCGTTGCGGGAGAAGGGATGGAACATTCCGGAAGAGGCGGTCCGCCGGGGGCTGGAGGAGGTCCGCTGGCCTGGGCGCTTTGAAGTCCTGGGGAAACGCCCCGTTTTCCTTCTGGACGGCGCCCACAACGCCCACGGAATGCGGGCCGCGGTGGAGAGCTTGAGGACCCTTTTTCCTGGGAGACCCGTGACCTTTCTGCTTGGCATTTTGGCGGATAAGGACGCCGGGGAGATGCTGGATCTGCTGGCTCCTCTGGCGGAGCGGGTGTTGGTTCTCCGGCCGGACAGTCCCCGGGCCATGGACACGGCGGCGCTGTGTGCCCTTTTGACAGAGCGTGGGGTGGAAGCCCGGCCCTGCGCCAACCTGGAGGAGGGGATGGAGGCCGCCCTGGCGGCGGGCGAAGAGAGCGTGATCTGCGCTCTGGGCTCTCTATACCTCTGCGGCGAGGTCCGGTCCGCCTGGTTTAAAAGGCGCTAAAAAGGGGAAAAGACCGCCCGGCGGCTTGACAAGCCGGGCGGATACCTTTATGATAAGGAAGAATCAACATGATTGCCCTGGCGGCGGACCGTGATTTCCGTCACTATGCCGGTAGCGGCGGGAGAGGAGGCCTACGGTTATGGAAAGGATTAGCAGCAAAGCAAACCCCCTCTGCGTTCATCTGCGAAAGCTGGCCTCCTCCCGTTCCTACCGCGAGGAAACGGGAGAATTTTTGTGCGACAGCCCGAAGCTTCTCCGGGAGGCGGCGCTGTGGGGCGCGCCGGTTCTGGCTGTGCTCCGCACCGAGGGGATGGAACTGCCCCCGGGCTTGGAGGGCCGGGCGCTTCGGTCGGCGGTGGTCAGCGAAAGCGTCATGCGCTCCGTCAGCCCTATGGAGACCCCCCAGGGGGTGGTGTTCTCCTGCCGCATTCCGCGCTGTGCTCCGCCGGAGAGGCTGGAGCCGGACGCCTGGGGCCGTTTGCGCTTCCTGGTTCTGGATGGCGTCCAGGACCCCGGCAACGTGGGAACCATTCTCCGGACGGCGGATGCCTTCGAAGCCCGGGTGATTCTGCTCCCCGGCTGTGCCGACCTCTATAACCCCAAGACCCTTCGGGCGGGAATGGGGGTCCATTTCCGGTCCGCCCTTTACCGCTGCACCCTGGCGGAGCTGACGGCGCTTTTGAAGGCGGCGGACCTGCCCCTCTACGGCGCGGCCCTTCGGGAGGACACGGCGGACGTGCGGGAGGTGAACCTGAGCCGCTGCGCCATAGCCGTGGGCAGCGAGGGCCGGGGCCTCTCGGCGGAGGTGCTGGCGGCCTGTGACCGCACCATCCGCATTCCCATGGACCCCCGCTGCGAGTCCTTGAACGCGGCTTCGGCGGCCTCAGTGCTGCTGTGGGAGGCGGCCCGGGGAGAAATTTAAAAAATGACGCTTGCATTTTCCTTCTATTTAATATAGTATAGAAAACCTTGGTAAAAGAAGACTTGCAAAAAGGAGGGGCGGGACATGCTGAAATACTGGGTGTGGCTGGCGGAACTGCCGGGGCTGAAGGGCCCGGCGCGGCTGGCGCTTCTGCGGCACTTCGGCTCGCCGGAGGATATCTTCTTCGCCGACCGGGAGGAACTGCTCCTGGCCGAGGACGTGCCCCCGGCCCAGGCGAAGCTGGCGCTGAACCGGGACCTCTCCATAGCGGACCGCATTCTGGCGGAGTGCCAGAGGCTTGGACAGCGCATCCTGACCCTCCAGGACGCGGAGTATCCCCAGCGCTTGCGCAACATTTTCGATCCGCCCCTGGTGCTGTACGTCAAGGGCCGCATGCCCGCCCTGGACGAGGAGGCGGCAATCGCCGTGGTGGGCACCCGGAACTGCACGCCCTACGGCTCCGCCAGCGCGGAGCGTCTGAGCCAGGAACTAGCCGCCTCCGGCGCGGTGGTGGTGACGGGACTGGCCCGGGGCGTGGACGCCGCCGCCGCCCGGGGAGCCCTTCGGGCGGGGGGAACGGTGGTGGGCGTAACGGGCAACGGCCTGGACGTTTACTACCCCTATGAGAGCCAAAGCCTGTACGACGATGTGGCCGCCGCCGGCGTCCTGCTGTCCGAATATCCGCCGGGCACGGAGCCGGAGCGAAGCCATTTTCCCGCCCGGAACCGGATTATGTCCGGCCTCAGTGTCGCCGCCCTGGTGGTGGAGGCCCCGGAGCGCAGCGGCGCGCTGATTACCGCCCGGCTGGCGCTGGAGCAGGGCCGGGAGGTTTACGCCGTCCCCGGGCCCATCAGCGCCCCTGCCAGCGTGGGCTGCAACCGGCTGATTCGGGACGGCGCGGGCCTGGCGGCGGAGGGCTGGGACATTCTGCGGGATTTCCAGGAGCGCTTTCCGGAGAAGCTGCGTCCCGCCGGGGATTTCCCGGCCTGGACGCCTCTGCCTGTCCGGCGGCGTGCCGCGCCGGAGCCCCGGCAAAGGCCGGAAGCCGCCCCGGAGCGGCCGGAGGCCAAGCCCGATTCCCGGACCGTGAGCCGGTCGGGCCTGACCGACGACCAGATCGCCCTTCTGCGGGTGTTGGATTTGGAAAACTCGCGGCAGGTAGACGATCTGATTCAAATGACCGGCATTCCCGCCCGGCGGGTCTCGTCGGCCTTGACTATGCTGGAGATCGACGGCATGGTACATCAGCACAGCGGCAAGCGGTACACCCGGCTTGTGACGCTGGCGGAATAACCCCCTCCCGCGGGGCGGGAGACAACGGAGGTAACTATGGCAAAGCAGTATTTGGTCATCGTGGAATCCCCGGCGAAGGCCAAGACAATCGGGAAGTATCTGGGGAAGGAGTACACCGTCAAGGCCTGCATGGGCCACCTGCGGGACCTGCCCAAGAGTAAGCTGGGCGTGGACCCGGAGCAGGATTTCGAGCCGGTTTACCAGCCCATCAAGGGCAAGGAAGATATCATCAAGGACCTGAAAAAGTCCGCCAAAGCGGCGGACACCGTGTTCCTGGCAACCGACCCGGACCGGGAGGGCGAGGCCATCTCCTGGCACTTAAAGCACCTTCTGGACCTGTCGGACGAGAAGACAAAGCGGGTGACCTTCAACGAAATTACAAAAAAAGTGGTCCAGGAGAGCATTCAGTCCCCCCGGGCCATCGACCAGAACCTGGTGGACGCCCAGCAGGCCCGGCGCATTCTGGACCGGCTGGTGGGCTATGAGCTGAGCCCCCTCCTCTGGAAGAAGGTGCGCCGGGGCCTCTCCGCCGGGCGGGTCCAGTCCGTGGCCACCCGGATGGTGGACGACCGGGAGCGGGAGATCGAGGCCTTCCAGCCCGAGGAATACTGGACCCTGGACGCCAATCTCCTGGGGCGGAACAAGCCCTTTGCCGCCCGCTACCACGGGAAGGACGGAAAGAAGGCGGAGCTGAAAAGCCAGGCCGAGGTGGATGCGGTGGTCCGGGAGACGGAAAACGCCGCCTTCTCGGTGAAGAGCGTGAAGCGCACCGACAAGCAGCGGAGCCCCTCGCCCCCCTTCACCACCTCCACCATGCAGCAGGAGGCCTCCCGGAAGCTGAGCATGACCCCCCGGCGGACCATGGCTATCGCCCAGCAGCTCTACGAGGGCGTGGACATCGCCGGGGAGGGCACCGTGGGCCTTATCACCTATATGCGTACCGACTCCCTGCGCCTTTCCGAGGAGGCCCTTGCGGAGGCCAAGAGCTTTATCCTGGGCCGCTACGGGGACGCCTACGCCAAAACCAACCGCTATAAGGCCAAGGCCAATGCCCAGGACGCCCACGAGGCCATCCGCCCCAGCAACGTCCGCTGGACCCCGGAGGATTTGAAAGCCGACCTCACCGGGGAGCAGTACCGGCTCTACCGCCTGATTTGGAGCCGCTTCGTGGCCTGCCAGATGTCCAACGCCGTGTACGACAGCGTGTCCGTGGAGATCGAGGCCAGCCGCCACGACTTCCGGGCCAGCTCCTCCAGCCTGAAATTCGCGGGTTACACCGCCGTTTATGAAGAAGGCAAGGATGAGGAGAAGGAGGAGAAAGAGTCTCCCCTGCCGGAGCTCCAGGAGGGGGACGCCCTGGATTTGAAGGGCTTTGCCCCCAACCAGCACTTCACCCAGCCCCCCGCCCGGTACACGGACGCCTCCCTCATCCGGGCTATGGAGGAGCAGGGCATCGGCCGCCCCTCCACCTACGCACCCACCGTGTCCACGATTCTGGACCGGATGTATGTGGAAAAAGAGGGCAAATACCTGAAAATCACCAACCTGGGCCGGGTGGTGACGGAGCTGATGAAGGACAAATTCACCGACATCGCCGACCTGAAATTCACCGCCCACATGGAGGAAAAGCTGGACTCCGTGGAGGGGGGCAGCATCCCCTGGAAGGGGGTCCTGCGGGACTTCTACGGGGATTTTGACAAGAGCCTCAAGCAGGCGGAGCAGGACTTGGAGGGCGTGCGCATCAAGGTGCCCGACGAGGTGTCCACGGAGATCTGCCCGGAGTGCGGGCGGAATCTGGTGGTGAAGATGGGGCGGTTCGGCCGCTTCCTGGCCTGCCCGGGCTTTCCGGAGTGTAATTTTACCATGCCCTTGGTGGTGGAGATGCCGGGCCGCTGTCCCAAGTGCGGCGGGCGGCTGATGAAGCGCACGGGCAAAAGCAAGAAAAGCGGCAAACAGTACACCTACTACTGCTGTGAGCACCTGACCAGCAAGGTCGAGGCGGAAAAGTGCGGCTTCATGACCTGGGATGTGCCGGTGAAGGACGACTGCCCGGTTTGCGGACAGACGATGTTCAAAAAGGCGGGCCGGGGAGCGAAAAAACCCTTCTGCATCAACCCGGAGTGCTCCAACTTCCTGCCGGAGGATAAGCGGGGCTATCCCCGTTACGCCGCCAAGAAGGAGGATTCCACAGAGCCTCCCGCCGTGGAGGAGGCCGAGGAGAAACCCGCCAAGAAGACGGCGAAGACCACGAAGGCGGCCCCCGCCAAAAAGACGGCGGCGAAAAAAACCACAGCGGCCTCCGCCAAGAAAACCACGAAAGCCGCCGCGGCGAAAAAGACCGCCGCGAAGAAGCCCGCCGCCCAAAAAGCGGAGCCGCCGGAGGAGGGCTAAACCAGCTCCTTCGCGGCGGCGAAGGCGGCCTGGAACATGGCTTCCAGCTCCATGAGGGCGCGGGCGTTTAAGGTAAGGATGTACTGCTGGAGAAGCTCCTGACAGTGCTCCGGCAGAGCGGCGGAAAGCGCGTTGTGGAGCTGGTCAAGCTCGGCGGCGTAGGCGTCCCGCTCGAAGCCGTCTATGTAGCGGTCCAGAGCGTAGGCGCGGAGATCGTCGCAGATGGTTTGCATTAAGGGTGACATAAGAATCCTCCATTCACGCATGGTTTATTCGTGTATATAGTACACGAATAACTTGTGCGTGTCAAGAGGTGAATTGCAGAATTATGGTTAAAATTGCCGAGCGTTTAAAAGCATTGCGTAAGGAAAAAAGAATGCGTCAATCTGATGTTGCGAATTTGCTTGGGATTGGTGTACGCACCTATCAGTATTATGAGGGCGATGAACACCGCCCGGATTATGAGATGCTGATAAAGCTGGCAGATTTGTTTGACGTGTCTACCGACTATTTGTTGGGCAGGTCCCAAGAGAGATTGGTGGAAACCCGGGAGAGGGCGGACACATAGGTCCGCCCCTACAGGGTGTTCTATTGATAGAAGGGCAATTCCGGAAAAAGGCGGACACATGCCTCCTACCGCCAGGGTAGCGGCAGCGAAAAGAGGAGGGAGTCCATTCGATAACCTCCAAAACCCCCGCTAAGGCTACGCCGCGGGCAGAAGACATTCGTACCCGGAGGAAGTACCTCTTGCGCGTCCCCCGTCCCACGTCCCCCCCCCCCGCAGGGCGATACTTCTTTTTCTTTTTTCCCCGCAAGGGGGACGCGGCGGCTCTAAATGGCGGAGCCATTAAGAGCCGCCCAGTGGACCGTGCACGGCCCGTTTTCTCGTTTTCTTCTGGCAAGAAAAGGAGACTGCGCCCGCAGGCGCGTGTCGGAGGCCAACCGCCGCAAAGCGGCGGCGCTTAGGCCGGAGACAAATGGGGGGTGCAATGCACCAGCCATCGCTGGTATCCAATCCCCCCCCCCCCCGCCCGAAGGGCGAGTATAACCCCCCACCTAGGAGGTGACCCCCATGCAGGTAACCGTAATCGGCGCCGGCCTAGCCGGCAGCGAAGCCGCCTGGCAGCTTGCCAGGAGAGGCATCCAAGTGACTCTTCGGGAGATGAAGCCCGAAAAAAAGACCCCCGCCCATGAGACGGAATACTTCGCGGAGCTCTGCTGCTCCAACTCCCTGCGGAGCGACCAGCTGGAAAACGCCGTAGGCCTTCTCAAGGAGGAGCTCCGCCGTCTGGACTCCCTGATTTTGTCCTGTGCCGACGCCACCCGGGTGGAGGCGGGCGGAGCCCTGGCGGTGGACCGCCACGGCTTTGCCCGGATGGTGACGGAGCGGCTGCGAAGCCATCCTAATATCACCGTGGTCCCCGGAGAGGTCACCGAGCTCCCGGAGGGCGAGGTCATCGTGGCCTCCGGCCCCCTGACCTCCGACGCTTTGGCGGAGCGCCTCAAGGCCCTGTTGGGAGATGATTCCGCCCTCCATTTCTACGACGCGGCGGCCCCCTTGGTCTCCGCCGAGAGCGTGGACATGGAACGGGCCTGGATGGGCTCCCGCTACGACCGGGGTACGGCAGACTACGTGAACTGCCCCATGACCGAGGAGGAGTACGACGCTTTTTGGCAGGCCCTTACCACCGCCCAGGAGGCGGAGGTCCACGGCTTCGAGGACCAGAGGGTCTTCGAGGGCTGTATGCCCGTGGAGGTCATGGCCCGGCGGGGCCGGGAGACCCTTTGCTACGGGCCTTTGAAGCCCCGGGGGCTGACGGACCCCAGGACAGGGCGGGAGCCCTATGCCGTGGTCCAGCTCCGGCGGGATAACCAGGAGGGCAGCGTCTATAATCTGGTGGGCTTCCAGACCCACCTCCGCTTCCCGGAGCAGCGGCGGGTGTTTTCCATGATTCCCGCGCTCCACGACGCGGAGTTCCTCCGCTACGGGGTCATGCACCGGAACACGTTTTTGAATTCCCCCCGGCTGCTGGACCGCTATTACCGGCTTATGGCGGATCCCCGCGTCTCCTTCGCCGGGCAGATGACCGGCGTGGAGGGCTATGTGGAGTCCGCCGCCAGCGGCTTTCTGGCGGGGGTAGAGACGGCCCGGCGGCTCCGGGGCCTGCCTCCCGTGGATTTTCCCCAGGAGACCGCCGTGGGCGCGCTGGGGCTGTACGTCTCCAACCGGTCCGTCACGGTTTTCCAGCCTATGAATATCAACTTCGGCATCATGCCGCCCCTGGACCGCCGGGTCAAGGGGAAGCGGAACAAAAACGCGGAGCTCAGCCGCCGGTCCCTGGAAATCATAGAGAAGCTGCGGGAGACCGTGCTGGAGTAACGGAGAGAAACAGACATAGGGAGGGTCAAGCATGAAGATCATCGTGGACGCCATGGGGGGAGACAACGCCCCGCTGGCCGTGGTTCAGGGCGCTCTGGAGGCCCATAAGGAGTACGGCACCGACGTGATCCTGGTGGGAAGGATGGCGGACATCCTAAAGGCTGTGGAGCAGTGCGGGGAGAAGAATCTCCCCTCCGGGGTGGAGATTCGGGACGCCTCGGAGGTGGTGGAGATCGCCGACGATCCCGCCACCGCCTTCAAGAAGAAGAAGGACTCTTCCCTGACGGTGGGATTGAATCTGCTGAAAAGCGGGGAAGGGGACGCCTTTGTCTCCGCCGGGTCCACCGGGGCTTTGCTGGCGGGGGCGACCCTGGTGGTGAAGCGCATCCGGGGCATCCGCCGGGCGGCCATGGGGCCCGTCCTGCCCACGGCGGAGGGACGGATGCTTCTGTGCGACTGCGGCGCCAACGCCGAGTGTACGCCGGAGTACCTGCTCCAGTTCGCCTATTTGGGGAATTACTACGCCAAGCAGGTCCTGGGGGTGGAACGGCCCCGGGTGGCCCTTTTGAACATCGGCGCGGAGTCGGAAAAGGGCGACGGCCTCCGGCAGGAGGCCTATGCCCTGCTGACCGAGGCGGCGGAGGCCGGGCGGCTGCACTTTGTGGGGAATCTGGAGGCCGGCGACGCCATGCTGGGCGGAGCCGACGTGCTGGTAGCCGACGGCTTCACCGGAAACGTCATGCTGAAATCCCTGGAGGGCACCGCCAAGTTCCTGCTGAAGGAATTGAAGAAGGTCTTTCTCTCCAGCGCCAGGACGAAGATCGCCGCGGGACTGGTAAAAGGAGACCTGGCGAAGATGAAAAAGCTGCTGGACCCCAGCGAGGTGGGAGGGACCCCCTTCCTGGGCATTTCCAAGCCGGTTATCAAGGCCCACGGCTCTTCCGACGCCCGGGCCGTCCGCAACGCCATTCTCCGGGCGGAGGAATACGCCGCCAGCGGCTTCATCGCCGACATTCAGGAAAACATAGAATTGATGAAAGTTGGGGGAGACAGGAAAAATTTGCCGGATGCCCCTTGACAGAGCGGCGGCGGTTGCCGTATGATAGGCTTCGTAAAAAGCCTGCAATCTCGGGAAGCAGTTTGGAACCCGCGTGTGGAACCGGGGGCGCCGGATGGACGGGGATTTTTCTCGTCAGGCAAGGAGATTTGCCGGGGCAAGCCTGACGGAATGCCCGGGAAAGCGGCGCGGTACGGTGGGAAAAAGACCGTCCGGACGGCGTTCAGCAGTTGTGAATATGGGTTCTCAGTCTATGAAGGAGTGTAAAGGCAATGTCAAATGAAGAAATTCTGAATATCCTGCGGGAGCTGGTGGCGGAGCAGTTCGCCAAGGAGCCGGAGGAAATTACCATGGACACCGCTTTTGAGGGGGACCTGGGGGCGGATTCCGTGGATCTGGTGGAGCTGGTTATGGCCATGGAGGAGGAGTTCGAGGTCGGCGAGATTGAGGAGGAGGAGCTCTCTTCCCTCAAAACCGTAGGCGACGCGGTGAATTACCTGGCCAATAAGCTGAATAAGTAAGCAGTGCCCGCCGGGAGGCGGACGCTGAGGAAAGACGCCCTGTGGTTCTCCCGGGGCGTCCTTTCGGAGGAACCGTTTATGCAGGAACTTGAGAAAAAACTGAATTACGCCTTTCGGAATCACGCGCTGCTGGAGGAGGCCCTGTGCCACAGCTCCTACGCCAACGAGCACCGGGCGGAGCACCTGAACAGCAACGAGCGGCTGGAGTTCCTGGGGGATTCGGTGCTGGGCTTTGTGACGGCGGAGTTCCTCTTTGCCCAGCATCCGGACCTGCCGGAGGGGGACCTGACCCGCATCCGGGCGGCTTTGGTCTGTGAGCGGAGCCTCTATGAGGTGGCCGGGAAGCTGAACCTGGGGGCCTACTTAAAGCTGGGCCGGGGGGAGGAATCCGGCGGAGGCCGGACCCGGACCTCCATTCTGGCGGACGCCACGGAAGCGGTGTTTGCCGCAGTTTATCTGGACGGGGGCATTGCCGCCGCCTCGGCGCTGATCCACCGGGTGCTGCTGGACGCGGAGCGGGAAGAGGAGGTGGAGGAACGCCGCCGGGACTATAAGACGGCCCTCCAAGAGCTGGTCCAGCGTCAGGCGGACCAGGTGTTGACCTACCGGATGGTGGGGGAGCGGGGTCCGGATCACGCCAAAACCTTCGCGGCGGAGGTGCTGCTGAACGGCAAGGCCGTCGGCTCCGGCTCCGGCCACAGCAAGAAGGAGGCGGAACAGGCCGCTGCCCGCAGCGCGTTGAAAAACCTGCATGAATAAGCGAACCCCCGGCGGAGAAAGTTCCGCCGGGGGTTTTTGGTATGGGTTTGGAGGTCAATTGTCCCAGTCGACATACTCGAAGCCCGTGGCCGGGACAATGCCGTGGGCGGGGAACTCCGCGCCCTCCAGCACGAAGGTGCAGCGGATATGGTCCCGGACATTCAGCAGCACCGCCAGGGGCACTTCCGCTGTGTTGAAGTCCAGGTAGCCCAGGCTGTCCTCCAAGCGGACATAGTAGTGGGTGTCGCCGCCGATGACCGCGCTGCGGATTTCGGCCACAATGCCCTCCAGTTCTTGGGTCTCTCCGGCGGCGGGCTTCTGCTCTCCCGCGGCGATGAGCCCCGCGTGGGCCAAGGCCTGCCGGTAGTTGTTCTCACATTCCGCCAAGGTCTGTCCGGTTTCCACGATCTGATACTGCTGGACGTTGACCATGGCGTACATTTTTACAAGGCCGTCCTGGCCCTTCAGGGACATGAAATAGGTGGGCTGTCCCGCGATGTTCAGCAGGAGAGGGAAGGTGGCCTCGTAGCTCATCTGCTGGACCCGGCTCTGGGCGGACACCTGGGCGGACCGCTCCGTGGCGCCGGCGCAGGGATAGAATTTGGTCTCCTTAGTCCGCTGGTTGGAGAGGATGAAGCCAATGTTGGACTGATCCGAGGTGACAGAGGTGACGCCGGTGTACATATAGACATCGTCGTCTTTGGCAATATAGTTCCAGCCGTCGGTGGTGACCGTCACGTCCCGCTGGCCGAAGATGGAGTTCAGGAAGCCGTTGTGGTACATGCCGTAGAAGTCGTACTGCTGCATGATGATGTCATAGGAGTAGACCCGGTCCACCCAGTTGGGGACCTGTTCGTAATACTCGCTCTTACCGGTGACGGCGTTCACCAGCACCGCGCCCTTCACGTCTACGCCGCCGAACAGGCCAATGGTCCGCACAATCCGGGAGCAGACCCAGTAGGGCGTCCCCTCTTCGTCAATCTCGAACACCGGCTCGTCGAACATCATGGTGGGGTAGTGGAAGCGGAGGTGCCGGTAGAGGTTCCGGCCGAAGTGCTCCGCCACGGTGTATTTCATGCCCTCCTGCAGACGGACCACCTCCGCCTCCTGGCTGACCATGTCGATGATGAGGTAGGCGGGCAGGCCGTCTCCCCGGTTGGTGAACCACTTGATGAGGTCCCCATAACGCAGGGAAGTCACCCGGACCGGGCGGCCCTGGTAGTTGATCTGGGTATAGGTGGGCAGAATCTCGAACTGGGACACCATGTCCGCCAGCTCGCCCAGCTTTCGGGTGCCCAGCTGGGCGGCGGAGTCCGCGTCCAGCATGGGAATCTGGTCATAGCGGATCTCCTCCAACTCTGCGGTGAGGTCTCCGCTCTGGATGGGGAGGAGCTTGGAATAGCTGCCCGCCCGGAGCACCACCCAGCTGGCCAGGGCCCCCAGAGCCAGGATGATGATCAGCGCCGCCACCGCCAGAAAGGGGATGGTGCACTGCTTGCGGACAAAGTGGAAGTAGCTTTTGACACCGCCGTCGGATTGGAAGCCGGAGGTGAACATGGCGCAGACGCAGTACACGGCGCAGAGGAGGAAGATGAAGACGTAGAATTCCTCGGCGTGAAGGTTCAGGGCGGGAAGCTCCAGGTAGAAATAGGCCAGGCCGAACACCAGGGTCACCAGCAGGTTGACGAGGGTGCGGCTGAAGGCGTTGCCCATGGCCCGGCGGGGTTTTCGGGGCTTTCGGGGGCGGGGATTGGGGTTGGGTCCCTGAAAGCCCTCGGGGTTGAAGCCCCCGCCGAAGGCGTTGGAACCGCCGAATTGGAATGTAAAGGGCATGGATCGTGCCCTCCTTTCTTTTTCTCTTTTCACAGTATTTTACAGGAAAAGTGTGAACAAATCAAGTAACCTCAGTCTGCCCCGAAACGGGAAAAACATGAGGCCGGGAATTGCTCCCGGCCTCTGAATCCGTTGTCGTTTTTGCACCCAAGCCTTTGCCGCTGCCAGAGATTATGCCCGGCCACGCGCCGGCTCTGTCTGTTCTTTCGCCCGTTTTGCCGGAAGCGCTCAGGAATCAGCCTCGTCCTGCTCCTCGGACCGCAGAGGCTCCAGGTTTTCCACATGGGGCGTGGACGCCTGCTCCGGGACCATGGTGGTTCGGCCGTTGAGACGGCCGCCGTTTTCGATGACAAAGGAGACGGTGGTCACATCGCCGTTGATGGTACCGGTGCGCTCCAGCTGTACGTGGTCATGAGAAATCAGGTTGCCCTCCACCTGTCCGGCGACGCGGATAACGTCCGCCTCCACGGGGCCCTTGACCTTGCCGGTGGGCGTAACGATGACATAGCCCTTCAGGTTGACTTCACCCTCTACGGTGCCCTCAATTTGGACCACGCCTTCACCGCTGAGTTTGCCGGTGAGCAGGATATCCTTGGCGACGACCGTGTTGCTCCGGGGTTCGGGAAGCTCGGGGATATCGGCGCCTTCCCGCTGGCCGCCGTCCGTCTGAGACTCCATCGCGGGAGTGGACTTGGGCTGTCCTCCAAAGAAAGCCATTTCATTCACCTCGTTTGCGAAATTAAGGTTAGTATACCATAATCCGGAGCGGATTACAAGTCCGGGGCGGGACAAACTCCCGAAAAGACTGCCAAAAAAAGGGGATGGATTTTGGAAGGGCGGTGTGAAAAGCTGTCGAAATCAGGGCCTTCCCACCCGGCGGAGCATGCGGACCCCCACCGTCAGCATGGGCAGGGCGAACAGGCACAGAGCGCCGTAGCAGATAGCGCCGTAGCCCTTGTCGATGAGCTCCGTCAGGCCGAAGGTGGAAACGCTGATTCCCAGGGCTGTCACCGCCCCGGTGAGCAGAGGCCTGGCGAGATCGAAGGACCGGCCCCGGAACAGGGAGCGTTGGACGCGGTCCTCCAAGGCCTTGATGAAACCGGCGGCGGTCTCGATCAGGGTGCCGAACAGGACGATTTCAAAGAGCGCGTAAAGCCAGGGCAGATTCAGCCGCTCAAAGACGGCGGTCACCGGCGTCTCGGAGGCCAGGGCCGCCGGAAGGTCGCAGCCCATGGCCAGCAGCAGCGGCAGAGCGGGGGCCGCGCCCAGGATTCCGGCCAGAATTCCGCAGGTCACGGCCTCCCGGCGGGTCCGGAGGTCCCGGAGGGTGTAGAGAATCATGGAAACGCAGAGGAGGTTGTAGGCGGCGTATTTCAGCCCGCCGGAGAACCAGCCGGGGCCAATTTCCCTCCGCCCCAGCTCAAAGACAATGGCGTCCCCAAACCGGAGGAACACAGCGGCCAGAAACAGAAGAAATACCGCGTACAGCACATAGGCCCAGAGAGACAGCGCCCGTTCGATGGCCTCCGTACCCTTTAAAACCAGCAGGATTACGCCCGCCGAGAGCAGGGCCACGCCCACCCAGGACGGCAGGCCCGTCAGCGCGTGGAGGGAGGCTCCGGCGGTGGCGTTGACCACGCCCAAGACCAGGAGGAGCATGGCGTAAAAGCAGAAGTCGTAGAGGAATCCGGCCCGGCCCAGGAGGCGGCGCATCAGGGAGCCGTAGTCATAGGTCCG
The DNA here is from genome assembly GCA_910588175.1 of uncultured Oscillibacter sp. Taxonomy (GTDB): domain Bacteria; phylum Bacillota; class Clostridia; order Oscillospirales; family Oscillospiraceae; genus Oscillibacter. The sequence continues at coordinate 35,153 of CAJUQQ010000013.1, read as the reverse complement.
GAAGACCCGGGCGAACTCGAAGGTAACGGCGCAGAGCAGGGCCCAGGCCGCCGCCGTAACCCCCAGCCCCAGCAGGCCGCCCAGCAGGCCGTGACTCCCAAAATACCGGGCAATTTCCGCCCCGGTGCCGTAGCCGCCCCCCACCAGCACCGACTGAAAGACCAGGCCGGGGGTCAGGGCCCGGGTCCACGTTCGCGGTTTCTTCATCTGAAAAGCCTCCTTGTCCCGTTGCCACAACCATATGGCGGCGGCACGCCGGATATGCGGAAAAGTCCGCATAGGGGACAAAGAGACGGACATAGGGTTTTCCGAAAGAGGTGATGTCTATGACAATCCATGTGGTGAGCCCCGGGGAGACGGTGGACTCCATCGCCGCCAAATACGGCGTGGCGCCCAAGCAGCTGGCGGCGGACAACGATCTGCCGCCCGGCCTGGCCCTGGCGGTGGGACAAACGCTGGTGGTGCGTTTTCCCCGGGAGATTCACGTCGTCACAAGGGGGGAGACCCTGACCTCCATCGCGGAGCGGTACGGCACCAGTGTCCGGCAGCTGTGGCGGAACAACTGGTCCCTGGGCGGCGGGGCGGACTTGACAGCGGGCCAGCTTTTGGTGGTCTCTTATTTTGGGGAGAAGATCGGGGAGGGGGTGTTCAACGGGTACGCCTATCCCTTCATCTCCCCGGAGCTGCTGGCGGAGCAGCTGCCCTATCTCTCGGCCATGGCGCCCTTTACTTACGGCATCACGGCGGAGGGCGGACTTCTGCCCCTGGACGACGAGGCCATGCTGGAGGCGGCCCGGGCCCGGGGGACGAAGCCGGTGATGCACCTGTCCACCCTGACGGAGGCGGGGCAGTTTGACACCGGACGGGCCACCTTTGTCCTGACGGACTATGAGGTCCAGGGGCGGCTGGCGGCGGAGGTGCTGCAAACGGTTCTGCGAAAGGACTTCGCGGGGCTGGATGTGGATTTTGAATACCTGCCGGGCCAGCTGGCGGGGGCCTACGCCGCGTTTTTGGGGCGGCTCCGGCAGCTGCTTGCGGCCCAGGGGCGGTTCCTTTGGGCGGCGCTGGCGCCGAAGACAAGCACCCGGCAGAGAGGGCTGCTGTACGAGGGCCACGATTACGCCGCCGTGGCGGCGGCGGTGGACGGGGTGCTGCTGATGACCTATGAGTGGGGCTATACCTACGGCCCCCCCATGGCCGTCGCCCCACTCCCCAATGTCCGGGCGGTGCTGGACTACGCCGTCACTCAGATGCCCGCCGGGAAAATTTTCCTGGGCGTGCCCAACTACGGCTACGACTGGCCCCTGCCCTTTATCCAAGGGGAAACCCGGGCTCAGTCCATCTCCAACCAGCGGGCCATCGAACTGGCTGTCCAATACGGCGAGCCCATCCAATACGACGAGACGGCCCAGTCTCCCTTTTTCCATTACACCGACGCCGGGGGAACCGCTCACGAGGTCTGGTTCGAGGACGCCCGGAGCATGGACGCCAAGCTCCGGCTGGTGGCCGAATACGGCTTCCAGGGGGCGGGGTTCTGGAACCTCATGCGGCCGTTCTCCCAAGTCTGGCTGGTGCTGGATTCCCTGTATGACATTGAGTGACAAAAAGCCGGACCCGGTCGATACCGGGTCCGGCTTCTGTATACCGATGTCTGGGTTAAACGTTGATCTCGGGCGTATCCCCGTCTTCCGCCGGCAGGGAGGCGATTCCCTCCAGAAACGCCGCCACCTGGGCGGCGCAGCGGCCGGTGTACAGCTTGGGGTCCAGAACGGATTCCATCTCGGCCTCCGTCATGGCGAAGGCGGGCTCCGCCGCCAGACGGGCCAGCAGGTCGCAGGATTCCCCTTCCTTCATCCGGGCCGTGGCGGCCATGGAGCAGGTGCGGATGATCTCATGGAGCTCCTGCCGGTCTCCGCCCCGCTTGACGCCCTCCATCATCAGGTTCTCCGTGGCGATGAAGGGCAGATACTCCCGGCATGTCCTGTCCACGATCTTCTCGTTGACATGGAGGCCGTCGGTGACGTTCCGGCAAAGGCGCAGGATAGCGTCGGCGCAGAGGAAGCCCTCCGGCATGGAGATGCGCCGGTTGGCGGAGTCGTCCAGAGTCCGCTCCAGCCACTGAACGGAGGCGGTCATGGGGGCGTTCATGGCGTCCGCCATCAGGTAGCGGGACAACGAGCAGATGCGCTCGCAGCGCATGGGGTTGCGCTTATAGGCCATGGCCGAGGAGCCGATCTGGTTTTTCTCAAAGGGTTCCTCCACCTGCCGGTCGTGCTGGAGGAGGCGGATGTCGTTTGCCATCCGGTAGGCGCTCTGAGCAACGGAACTGAGGCAGTTCAGAATCCGGCTGTCCACCTTCCGGGGGTAGGTTTGCCCGCAGACGGCGAAGGTCTTTTCAAAGCCGAATTCACCGGCGATCCTCCGGTTCATCTCGTCGATTTTCGCCCCGTCTCCCTCGAAGAGGTCCAGGAAGCTGGCCTCCGTGCCGGTAGTGCCCCGGCAGCCCAGGAATTTCAGGTTCTCCAGCACGAAATCCAGCTCTTCCAGATCCGCTAGGAAATCCTGCATCCAGAGGGTGGCCCGTTTGCCCACCGTGACCAGCTGGGCGGGCTGGTAGTGGGTGTAGCCCAGGGTGGGGGTGTCCGCGTACTGCTCCGCAAACTTGGCGAGATTCCCCAGCAGGGCCAGAAGGCCCTTCCGCAGATACCGCAGGCCCTCCCGGTAGAGAATCAGGTCGGCGTTGTCGGTGACATAGCAGCTGGTGGCCCCCAGGTGGATGATACCGGCGGCGGAGGGGGCGGCCTTGCCGTAGGCGTAGACGTGGGCCATTACGTCGTGCCGGACCTCCTTCTCCCGCTGGGCGGCCAGGTCGAAGTCGATGTCGGTGAGATGGTCCTCCAGCTCCTTCACCTGCTCCGCCGTGACGGGCAGACCCAGCTCATGCTCCGCCCGGGCCAGGGCCACCCACAGCCGCCGCCAGGTCTGGATGCGGGCCTCGGCGGAGAAGAGATTCAGCATGAATTCCGAGGCGTAGCGGGAGGAGAGGGGGGATTCATAGCGGTCTTTCGGCATAAGAATCAACCTTTCTTTTTTAAGGCGGGGAGGCATGGAATGCCTCCCCGCCCGGGTTTCAGAAAAACGGGTCAGGCGAACGCCAACAGCTGAGAGGTCCACAGGCAGAAGGCCAGTCCAAACATGGCCAGCGCCGCGCACTCCCCAAGGGCCCTCCGGCGCTCCGCGGCTTTTTTGACCAGACTGTACAGCAGGAACGGCGCCGCCAGCGCGCCCGCCATGGACAGCGCTCCGCAGACGGCGTAAAACTCAGAGACAGTCACAGCGCATGCGCTCAGCGCAGGATGATGGCGTCCCGCTCCGGGCCCACGGACACGTAGCCGATGCGGCAGCCAATCTCCCGCTCAATGTATTCCACGTACTTCCGGGCGGCCTCCGGCAGGTCCTCCCAGGTCCGCACGCCGGAGATGTCGCAGCCCCAGCCGTCCATATACTCCACCACCGGTTTCGCCTCCGCCAGCAGGGCGGGGAAGGGGAAGCGGTCCGTCTGCTGGCTGCCCAGCTCATAGCGGACGCAGACGGGAATCTTGTCCATGTAGCTCAGCACGTCCAGCTTGGTCAGGGCGATGTTGGTGGCCGCCTGGCACTGCACGCCGTAGCGGGTAGCCACGATGTCGATGGGGCCTACCCGGCGGGGACGGCCGGTTTTCGCGCCGTACTCATTGCCCGCTTTCCGCAGCTGCTCGGCCTCCTCGCCGAACCACTCGCAGGTGAAGGGGCCCTCGCCCACGCAGGAGGAGTAGGCCTTTACCACGCCGATGACCTCGTCAATCCGGGCGGAGGGCAGGCCGGAGCCCACCGGAGCGTAAGCCGCCACGGCGTTGGAGGAGGTGGTGTAGGGATAGATGCCGTAGTCCAGGTCCCGAAGGGCGCCCAGCTGGGCCTCGAACAGGACCCGCTTGTTTTCCGCCTGGGCCTGGCGCAAAAACGCGCCGGTATCCCGGATGAAGGGGCGGATTTTCTCGCCGTACTCCGCCACCCAGTCCATCAGCCGCTCGATGGTATAGGCCTCGGCGTTGTAAACCTTGGTCAGGGTCAGGTTCTTCCACTCCAGCAGGTCCTCCAGATGGGAGCGGAGCTGCTGGGGGTAGAGGAGCTCCCCGGCCATGACGGTTTTCTTCTGGAATTTATCGGAATAGAAGGGGGCGATGCCCTGTTTGGTGGAGCCGTATTTCTTGTCCGCCAGCCGGGCTTCCTCCAGGTTGTCCAGGTCCCGGTGCCAGGGCAGCAGCAGGGAGGCCCGGTCGCTGATCATCAGGTTGTCCGGCGTAATGGCGACGCCGTGGGCGGTTACGTCCTGCATTTCCTTCCACAGGCTCTCGCAGTCCACCGCCACGCCGTTGCCCAGAATGTTTACCACGCCGTCCCGGAAAATGCCGGAGGGCAGCAGGTGGAGGGCAAACTTGCCCTTCTCATTGACGACGGTGTGACCGGCGTTTCCGCCGCCCTGGTAGCGGACCACTACATCGTAGTCCTGGGTAATCAGGTCCACCATACGGCCCTTGCCCTCGTCGCCCCAGTTGATGCCCACAATGGCGCAATTTGACATATCAAAAACCCTCTCTCATGAATTGGCGAGACCCATGTCTCACACGGTTACTTATTATAAGCGTACTTTTCCCATAAGTAAAGGAAAAGGGACAAAAATTTACAAATGGTGGTCCCGCAGCAGGCGTTTGGCCTGTTCCCACAGCTCGTCGCTGACCGTCTGGACGACGGCGACCTTCCGCACCAGCTGGGGGAGGGCGGCGGTGAGCTCCGCCTCCACCAGGGTTTCGTTGGTCAGGTCCGCCGAGGGGCATCCGGCGCACTGGCCCAGCAGCTTCACGTACAGCACGCCGTCCTCCAAGCGGTCCACGGAAATTTCACCCCCGTGGGCCCGGAGGGCGGGGCGGACCTTCTCATCCAGCACGGCTTCGATCTGTTTGCAATCCTCATGATTCATAAGCGTCCTCCTGTGCGGCCGCTTTCGCGGCGATGATGTCTTCCCGGATGCGGCGGCGGGTGTCGTCAAACAGCAGCTCCCGGTTGTGGCGGAAATAGGCGTCGCAGCCAAAGGTCTCGATGAACCAGCTGGTATCCGGGCCGGCGGTGAGCTCCGTGACGAACAGCACCAGCTCTTGCCCCTGGCCGAAGGTCTCCTCCAAAAACACGAAGGCGTGGTCCAGTTCCTCCTTGGCCGCCCGGGCCAGGGAGGCCCGCTGTTCCACCTCCTGGCCGAACCAGCCCCGGACGGCCTCCATAGCCGTCTCGGAAGCGGCCGGGCCGTCCGCCGCCAGGCGGCGGCGGTAGTCCTCCAGAGCATTGATTTCCAGCTGGGCCAGGGTATGGCGGGACTTTTCTAATTGGCCCGCGTCCCGGGCCCGCTTCAGCGCCTCCCGCCGGCGGAGGGCCAGGGCCTCCAGAACCCCCTGGGGCTCCTCCCCGGCGGCAAGGGCTTCCTTGAATTCCGTCAGGGCGGCGTGGAGGTTTTCGCACAGGGCGTCCTGACGGCGGGCTTCCCGGGCCGCCTCGGACAGGCGGGAGAGGAGCAGGCCCATGACGGACAGCTTCTCATCAAAGGGCGCGGCCCGGAGCTCCCGGACCGTGACCGGCCGCCAGGCGCCCTTTAGAATCTCGTCTACGTGGTAGATGTTCCGGTATTTGTGATACAGCTCCAGGTAGTTGGCGAAGTCCCGGGCGATTCGGGGCAGCTGGATATATTGACCTACCACCTCCCGGTCCGCCTTGAGGCCCAGGGTTTCGTAGACCGTCAGCAGCTCGCTGAGGTCCTCCCAGCCCCGGGCGGTGGCGAACTGGATGCCCTCCGCCGTGGTTTCCACCCGGTAAAAGTTCTCCTTCTTGATGTCCAGATAGGACACCACCGCCCCGTGGAGGCCCTTCTGCCGGGCGTACTCCTTCCAGACAGCGAAGTCCTCCCGTACGTCGACGCGCTTCACCCGGTCCAGGGTCACCACGTCGAAGTCCCGGACGGAGCGGTTATACTCCGGCGGATTTCCGGCGGCGGCGATGAGCCAGCCCTCCGGCAACCGCTGGTTGCCAAAGGTCTTGCACTGGAGGAACTGGAGCATCATGGGGGCCAGGGTCTCGGAGACGCAGTTGATTTCGTCCAGGAAGAGGATGCCTTCCTTGAGGCCGGTTTTCTCCATCAGCTCATAGACGGAGGCCAAAATCTCGCTCATGGTGTACTCGGTGACGGAGAATTCCTCTCCGCCGTAGACGCGCTTTTCAATGAAGGGCAGGCCCACGGCGCTCTGGCGGGTGTGATGGGTGATGGTGTAGGCCACCAGGCCCACGCCGGTTTCCGCGGCCACCTGCTCCATGATCTGGGTTTTGCCCACGCCGGGGGGGCCCATCAGCAGGACGGGCCGCTGGCGGACGGGGGGAATCAGGTAATTCCCCAAGGGGTCCTTGGCCAGATAGGCTTTTAAGGTATTCGCGATCTCTTGCTTGGCTTGTTTGATGTTCATGGTGTTTCCTTCCTGGTTCCCCGGCAGGGGAGGGGAGATGGTACTCGCCCTTGCGGGCGGGGCGGATTGGCGGCCAGCGATGGCTGGTCCATTGCATGGCCCAAAAGAGAAAAGGAAGTAAGGGCCCTTCGGGCCGCTTTTTTGCCCTCCTATCAGTAGAGCACCCTGTAGGGGCGGACCGGTGTGTCCGCCCTTCTCCCGGGCCTACCCTTCTACTGGCAGAACGCTTACTCCCTCCACTCGACTGACTCCTCCAGCGGCTTCCGGGGCCGGGACGGCGGATTCTCGGCGGCGTACCCCAAGGCCATGGCCGCAGCTAGGGCTCCCTGCCCGCCCAGCCACGCGGTTAACGCGTCATAGGCGAAATAAGTGTCGCAGATCCAGAGGCTCCCAAGACCCAGCGCCGTGGCCTGGAGGGCCATGTTTTCCAGGCACGCCCCTAGGGACTGGGCGTTGCAGAGCTCGGAGACCCGTTCATCCGTGTTCAGGGGATCCCTTGGGTGCCGGCCCAGAGGGTTTGTGACGAAGATTATGGCCGGGGCCTGCTCCATAACGGCCAGCGTTTGGAAAGCCCCGCCGAGATGCCGGGCGCTCTCCGGCAGGAGGGGACGCGGTTTTTCCGCATCCAGCCCCCGGGCCATGGCGGCCAGGGCCTCCGCTTTTTTCCCGCCGAGGGCCACGGTGAAGCGCCAGGGCTGGCGGTTCTTGGACGAGGGGGCCAGGGCCCCCGCCCGCAGCACGGTCTCAATATCCGCCCTGGAGACCGGCGTGGGCAGATAGGACCGGATACTGCGCCGGTTCACGATTTCAGACAGCATACCCGTTCCTCCTCAAAGCTCCGGCAGCTCGCTCAGATCCATCTCCTCTGGCAGCTCCTCAACGGCCCTCTCCAGGTCCGGGGCCTCCAGCACCAGCCGGATGGCCCAGGGCGGCGTCTTCACCGACAGGGGCGGCTCCCCCAGGAGAATGAACGCCGTCTCATAAGGCGTCCGCTTTTCCGGATAAATCCCCATGCCGTCGGTGAAGTACACTAGGCCCCGAAGACTGGTGAAGGCCCCCGCCTCCTGGAGCTTCGCCACATGCCGGAACACCGGCCGGAAGTCCGTTGCGCTGCCGCCGGTGAGCTGGAAATTTTCCATATAGGCCCGCAGGTCCTCCAGGTCTTGAATCACGTCGTCGGAGCGAATCTGGTCGTCGCACTGGATGACGCGGATATTCACCTTCCGGGTGAAGGTCCCCGCGCTCCGCAGAATCGCGTAGGTACAGGCCAAGAACTGCCGGACCCGCTCCCCGGAGGTGGACATGGAGGTGTCCACGGCGATGACAAAGTCCTCAATCCGCTTTTCCTCCCGGGTCTCCGGAGGCTCCACCAGGGGCATGTTCCCATAGAGCCGGAGGCCATAGGAGTAAAAGCCGTAGTCAAAGGCGTCGGCGTCCACCGCCGCCACCTCCCGGGGGGCGGCGAAGCGGCGGAGGAAGGCCCGGTAGTCCACGTCGTCCCGGACCGCCACCCGGACCTGCTCCAGCACGGCCTCGCCGCCGGTCCCCTTGTCCGAGAGGACCGTTTCCAGGCCCGTCTGGGTTTTGCCGGAGAGGCCCCGCCATTTCTGGTCCTGTCGGCGGCTCTGCTCTTCATCGTCCCGCCGCTCCGGGTCCCAGAGGCCGTGGTCGTCCACCAGGAAGGCCCGCTGGAGCTGGGCGATTTCATACTCCGGCAGGTTCAGCCGCAGGAGGCGGCGGTAGATGCCCTCCGCCGTCAGCACGGGCATGTCCCGGCGGCACGCGCCGTAAAATGTTTGCTTCCGGGGAGCCGCCCCGGCGTTCAGGCAGGGGTAGTCCAGCTCGTCCAAAATGCTCTCCACCGCCGCGTCGCAGCTGAGGTCCCACAGCTCCGGAATCTTGCCCCGCTTCTTCGCCAAGTGCCGGAGCATGCAGTGGAGAATGACGTGGAGATAGGCCCGGCAGGTCCACACCGGGCTCCGGAGATAGCGGTCCGCCAAAAAGGCCCCGTCATAGTACAGCGTCTCGCCGTCGGCGGCCAGGGACACCGTGACTCCGCCGCCGGGGACAAAGGCCAGGGCCCAGAGGGCCGCGTCCAGATAGGGCAGATGCAGATACAGCTCGTTCCGGGCGGCGAGGAGGATGTCCCCGCCCACCCCGGCAAGGTCCTTTTGTTCCATAAAACCATTGGCCCTTCTATAGTGTAAAGGACTTTTCCAGTCCGGCGGGAAACCGCCTGTGCAGCTCCTCCAGCAGAGCTGCCAGAGCCGCCGTGGCCCCCGTTTCCCGGGCCAGGGCACAGGCAGCGGAGAGCGCGCCCCGGTCCGGCGTGGTCAGCTCCAAAAGGTAGGGGAGGGCTTCCCCGTCCTCCTCCTCCAGCACGAGGCGGAGGGCGTCCCCGGCGCGCCGCGCCAGATAGGCCCGGTAGTCCGCCGCCGCCGTTTCCCCCAGGTCCGCGGGCCAGCGGAGCCGCCGCCAGGCAAGGCGCAGGGCGGCGGTTTCGTCGTGCTCCATCCCCAGGAAGTCCCGCCAAAGACCGTCGTATTCCTTGAGGGACAAGCGTTTCTGGCGGAAGCAGTGGTGGTAGGGATAGCCCGCGCCGGAGATGAAGTAATCAAAGTGGTGCGCGGGACAATTTTCCTCATAGAGCTCTGTATACTCCGGGAACAGCAGACGGACGGTTTCCCCGCCGGGACGGTGAATGGTCACGTCCAGTTCCCGGCTGAGTTCCCCGGCGAACCAGGCCAGGGCTTCTCCCTGGTCCGGGCCGCTCCGGGTCAGGTGGAGGGTATCCAGACTGCGGCAGTTCATCAGGGCCCCGCCTCCCAAATGGGAGATTTCGTCACACATACGGAGGGTTTTCAGGACAGCGCAGTTCAACAGGGCGTAGTCTCCCACGGTCTCCAGATGTTCCGGAAGAGTCAGTTCCCGAAGGCGGCGGTTGTCCCAGTCCCCCTCCGAGCGGCCGCAGGTGACCAGCACCGCCTCCGCCCCGGCGGGAAGGGAGGAGTCTCCCTGCCGCTCCGGCGCCAGGGCCCGGTTCCCCAGGGCCGTTACCGGCAGGCCGAACAGCTCCTCCGGCAGAGCGGCCCGGGCGTCGGGGGTCCCGGCCCGGAGAAGGGTGACGCCGCCGCCCTCCCGGCGGAAAACCAGCTTCCAATTGCTTGCGCCGCTGACGGTTTCCATAAGCCCGCGCCTCCTTCCGTTTTTCCAGAGGTAGTATACCACAGGCGGGAGCAATTTCCTAGCCAAAATTTTTTTCATCGACCCCCTTGACAAACTGTTCATTCTGTGTATACTGTATATGAACAGTGAAACGGAGGAGCATCCATGGAAATCATCATCCGCAACACCGGGGGCCAGCCCATCTATGAGCAGATCTACTCCCAGCTCAAGGCCCAGATCATCGCCGGGGTCCTGACCCCGGGGGAGGCCCTGCCCTCCATCCGGGCCCTGGCCAAGGATTTGAAAATCTCCGTCATCACCACCAAGCGGGCCTATGACGAGCTGGAGGCCGAGGGCTTCCTCTACACCGTGGCCGGGAAGGGCTGCTTTGTGGCGGAGAAGAACCTGGACCTGATCCGGGAGCAGCAGCTCAAGGAGCTGGAAAACCACCTGACCGCCGCCGCGGGACTGGCGAAGAGCTGTTCCGTGACGGTGGAGGAACTGATCGACATGCTGCGCGTCCTGTTAGAGGAGGAGAACGTATGAACGCCATTGAACTGAACCATATCTGCAAGTCCTTTGGAGAATTTGCCATCCGGGATTTGAGCCTTACCGTGCCCAGCGGCACCATCTGCGGCCTGGTGGGGGAGAACGGCGCGGGCAAATCCACCACCATCCGCCTGCTGATGAACGCCCTCCGCCCCGACGGCGGGACCGCCAGGGTTTTGGGGGTGGATGTGTCCTCCCCGGAGTTCCGGGCCGTGAAGGAGGACGTGGGCGTCGTTTTGGACGAGGCGTATTACCCGGAAACCCTCACCGCCGTCCAGGTGGGGAAGGTGATGGCGGGGACCTACAAGCGCTGGGACCAGGGGACCTACGACGGCTACCTCCGCCGCTTCGACCTGCCGGGGAAGAAGCCCTTCAAGGACTTTTCCCGGGGCATGAAGATGAAGCTGTCCATCGCCGTGGCCCTGAGCCACCAGCCAAAGCTGCTGATTCTGGACGAGGCGACCTCCGGCCTGGACCCCATCGTCCGGGACGAGGTGCTGGAGATTTTCAACGAGTTCACCCGGGAGGAGGAGCACTCCATTTTGATCTCCTCCCATATCCTCAGCGATTTGGAGAAGCTCTGTGATTACATTGCCTTCCTGCACAGGGGGCGGCTCCTCTTTTGCGACGAGAAGGACCAGCTTCTGGAGACCTACGGCGTCTTCGCCGGGACGGCGGAGCAGCTGGAAAGCCTCCGGGAGGAGGCCATCCTGGGCCGGGAGTCCAGCGGCTACGGCGGGGTCCGGGCCCTGGTCCGGCGGGAGGAGGTCCCGGCGGGCCTGGAGCTGGAGCGGGCGACGGTGGAGGATATCATCCTCTTTATGGTGAAAGGAGCGAAATGATGAAAGCGCTGGTACAGAAGGATTTCTATGTGATCTGGAAGCAGATGAGAATGTTTGTCCTGGTGTTGGCGCTGCTGTCCATGGTGAACAGTGCGTTCAATACGGTGTTCCTGGTGGTCTGGTGCTCCATGCTGCCCTATACGGCCATGGCCTATGACGAGCGGAGCCATTGGAACCAGCTGGCGGCCATGATGCCCTATTCCAAGCGGGATATTGTGCTGAGCAAGTACGTGCTGGGCTGGATTTGCATGGCGGCGTCGGGGGTGTTCTGCCTGGCGGTGCAGGCGGCGGCGGGGATTGTTTCGGGAAGCGCGCCCAGTGTTCCCACCCTGCTGGCGAGCCTTTGCTTGGGAATCATCACCCTGGATATCACCTTACCGGCGGTGCTGCGCTTCGGCGTGGAGAGGGGAAGGATGATTTTCATGGTGGTGCTCTTCGGCGTGGCGATCTCCATAGGGATTCTTGTGGACATGGTGGATGAACTCCCCAGCCTGCCCGTTCCCCTGGTGGTGCTGCTTCCCCTAGGGGCGGCGGCGGGAACGGCGCTTTCCATCCCGCTGTCCATGAAGCTCTACAAGGAGAATTGAAAGGAGAGGTACGCAATGCCCCATGTACCAAATAATCTGCTGCTGCTTCTGCTGCTTTTGCCGCTTGCGGACCGGCTGTGGAAGATGTGGAAGGACCACCATTAAGGAGAGATGACATGAAAAATACCAAGCGCTGCCCCGTCTGCGGCTCCACGGACGTCATTCGGGTCCCGGACGACGCCCACCGCTACCTCTCCAACGGCATCTTCCTCACCCGGGCGCTGATGGTGAAGCGGATTCCCGTGGCCCGCTATGTCTGCCATGACTGCGGATACCTGGAAAACTGGGTGGAGAACCAGCACGAACGGGACGAGATTAAGCGGGCCTGGGGATAGGGAAAATGGGCCCTCCGTCATGTGACGGAGGGCCTCTTTTTATTATGTGCCTTGCAGACTCCGTTGGAGCAGCCTCATCAGCTCCTCCGCGTGGCGGTAGGACTCCTTGCTCATCTCCTCGAAGAGCTTGGCGAGACAGGGGTCCATGGTGTCCTCGGCGGAGCGGGCAAAGTTGAAGCCGCTGCACGCCGCCGCGTGGTAGCGCTCCCGGAGGGCGGGACGCCAGCGGCCCGGGTAGATGCGCTCCGTGCTGACGCTGGGGCAGTAGCACTGGCCGGTGATGAGGTAGTGGGCCGCCATCAGCCGCCGGGCCTGGTCCTGGAGGTCCGCCGCCATGTCCCGAAGGGGCTTTCGTGCCCAGGAGGGGGCCTGGCGGAGCAGAGCCAGGAGATAGCGCCGGTCCGACAGCGCCGCCTCAATGTAGCCGGTGATGACATCCAGCAGCTCCGCCGCCTCGGTGCCCATGCAGCAGGGATTCCGCTCCGCGCCGGGGAGGTTGGCGGGTTCCGCGGGGACGGGTACGGCGGGACTCTCCGGTCCGGCGGGGAGGACGGGGACCGCCGGGACGGCGGGGGGTGTTGGAATGGCGGCGGCCTCGGACCTGACGGCGGCCGCCTGCTGGACGGCGGTTGTTTGCTGGACCGCCATGCCGGGATAGGGCTCCAGGTTTGGAGCTACCCGCTGCCAGATGCGGTCGTACTGGCGAAAATCGTAAACTTCCGGGGTTTGAGTCGTATGTTCCATGAGGGGTCCCTCCTTTTCCTCCCAGTGTATGCGGCGGGAAAAAAATCTGTGCATGTTGCGCCTGCAACAGATAAGAGGAGGGCTTTTGGGTAAAATATAGGGGAAATCCCAAGAGGCCGCATTGCTTTTTCCTGTCGGTTCTGTTAGAATACTGACTGGAATCGTTTCACACGCAAAGGAGGAATTCCCCATGCTGGAACTGAAACACCTCAGCTACGCCGTCCACGAAGACGGCGGGGAGCTGGGCATTTTGAACGATATCTCCCTCACCGTCGGCGACGGGCGGCTGGTGGTCTTCACCGGTCCCAACGGCGGCGGAAAGACCACCCTGGCGAAAAGTATCATGGGCCTGGTACGGCCTACCGCCGGGCAGATTCTCTGGAATGGCCGGGACATTACGTCCATGGGCATCACGGAGCGGGCGCGGCTTGGCATCAGCTACGGCTTTCAGCAGCCCCCCCGGTTCAAGGGGCTGACGGTCCGGGACCTGCTGACGCTGGCCAGCGGGGACGAGAAGATTTCCAAGGACCGCTGCTGTCAGTACCTCACCCGGGTGGGCCTCTGCGCTAACGACTACCTGGACCGGGAGGTGGACGCCTCCCTCTCCGGCGGCGAGGTAAAGCGCATTGAGATTGCCAGCATTCTGGCCCGGGGCTCGTCGCTGATGATCTTTGACGAGCCGGAGGCGGGCATCGATCTTTGGTCCTTCACCCGGCTGACGGAGACCTTTGAGCAGCTCCACGCCGCCGGAGGAGCCACCATGATCATTATCTCCCACCAGGAGCGCATTATCTCCCTGGCGGACGAGGTTATCGTAGTCGGAGAGGGGCGGCTCCGCCACCGGGGGACCCCGGCGGAAATTCTGCCCCAGATTCTAGCGGACACCCTGGGCACCTGCCCGGTTTTACGGAAGGAGGCGATGGCGTAATGATGGAGACCGAGATCGACCGCGGCTTGCTGGAAAAGATCGCGGACCTCATCGGCAAGCCCGTGGGAGCCTTTAACATCCGCAAGGACTCCGGCTGTGACGGCCGCCAGTCCACAGAGCATATTGAAATTACCTCCAAGGAGGACAAGCCCGGCATCGACATCCGCGTTCAGCCCGGCACCGTGGGGGAGGCCTGTTACATTCCCGTCATCATCACGAAGTCCGGCCTTCGGGAGATGGTCTACAACGATTTTTTCATTGGCGAGGGCTGTGATATCAATATTATAGCGGGCTGCGGCATCCACAACTGCGGCGGGGAAGAGTCCCGCCACGACGGTGTCCACACCTTCTATGTGGGCAAGGGCTCCAAGGTCCGCTACACCGAGAAGCACTACGGGGAAGGAGACGGAACCGGCGGGCGGGTTATGAACCCGGAGACGGTGGTCTACCTGGAGGAGGGAGCCTCCATTCAGATGGAGACCGTTCAGATCCGGGGCATCGACTCCACCAGGCGCTCCACCAAAATCGTCTGTGGCAAGGGGGCCGAAGCCGTCGTCACCGAGCGTCTGCTGACCCACGGGGAGCAGACGGCGGAGAGCGATATGGAGATTATTCTGGACGGCGAGGATTCCAAGGGCCGGGTGATTTCCCGTTCCGTGGCCCAGGACCGGTCGGAGCAGGTGTTCTACCCCCGGATGGTGGGCAACGCCCAGTGCTTTGGCCACGTCCAGTGTGACTCCATCATCATGGGAGAGGCCAAGATCAAATCCATCCCCGCCATCACCGCCAACTGCACCGAGGCCCAGCTGGTCCACGAGGCGGCCATCGGCAAGATCGCCGGAGACCAGCTTTTAAAGCTGGAGACCTTGGGCCTCACCGAGGAGGAGGCTGAGGACTGCATCCTCAAGGGCTTCCTGGCCTAATTGGAAGAAAGTCGCTTTGCTGGTTTTTTGCGGGACCTGGAAAGCAATCATAACCACCGGCATGGCCGGTGGTTATGCACAAGCCCCTTTGGGGCATGTCCCGGGCAGAGCCTATAGGCTCATCGAAAGGTCTGCCGATCGCGCAGATTTCCCGGGCATGCCCTAAAGGGGCTTGTTACTTGCCTTCTTTTATCGGCTTACCCGTGAACGGGTCGATGTACTCTGATCTGCTCATTCTGGTCCGCCGAGATATCCTCCTGTAGTTTGGGACAAAGACAATATGGTATTTACATTTCCATTTCGTGTGTGCGAAACTTGATACATCAAGTTTCATCTGGACTTGATTCCTCCTTATGGTTTTTGTGGCGGTTGGCAGACCTCTACTATTATACCAAAGGAGGAGCTTTTTTCTGGCCATAGCTAAAGCTTTTTAGAACCACTGGCTTAGCCGGTGGGTTCCTTTTTGCAACAAGCCATCAGGCAGCCGGGGGCCGCCGCCGTCCGGCGCAGCAGACGCTTCCGGTAAACCCCTGGGCGCTAAAGACATACCGTACCCGTCTCGCACCCTGGAGGTCCACCATAAACTTTGGATTCTCCCAGCTTTCCCACCTTCGGAGAAGCCCCTGGTCCCCGTAGATCTCCAGGACCCCGCGGCCCTGGGTGACAACGGCTTCCACAGAGATGACCGCGCACTTTTTCGGCAGCACATACCACGCCCGGGACCAGGACCAGAGGGGGCGGGAGCCGCCGCTGCGTCCGGAGCGCCGGGAGCCGTTGAAGCGTGGACTCTCCTGGGTGCCGGTGAAATGCTCGTGGTAAATTTTCCAATAGGGGCCCTCCAGGGGTTGGATGCCCGCCTTTTTCATGAGCCAGAGGCAAAAGTCCACGCCCAGCAGCGCCAGCCCCAGAGGGAAAGCCGTGATCAGCAGAACACCCGTGATATCCATACCGCCTCACCGGGGCCGGGCGGCGAAGACCTTCACGCTCCGGGGACCGATGGAGAACCGTCCGTCCGGGATGTCCGCGGCGAACTGGGCCGCCTCCCAGGTGTCCGCCACCTGTTCCCAGACCAGATCGCCGGGAAGGTCCGGCAGTTCCACATCCAAAGACTTCCAGTAGGCGTTGGAGGCCGCGTAGACGATCTGCGGGAGCTCCCCCTCCGCCTGCCCGGCGAAGAGAACGCCTACGTACCGTTCGTGGTCTTCAAATTGGCTGTGCCAGGGGGTAACGCCGTGGAAGCTGACATCGGGAAAGCCGTAATAGCCGTCGGAGAGATTGGCCCGGAGGATGCGGAAGCGCTTCCGCAGGGCGATCATGAACTGGAAGAAATGGAACATGTCCCGGTTCTCCTCCAGCATCCGCCAGTCCAGCCAGGAGGTCAGATTGTCCTGGCAGTATGCGTTGTTGTTTCCGAACTGGGTGTTGCAAAACTCGTCTCCCGCCAGAAACATGGGGATGCCCCGGCTGCACATCAAAAGAGCGAAGGCGTTGCGGACCATCCGCCGCCGGAGGGTGACGATCTCCGGGTCATCCGACGCTCCCTCGATGCCGCAGTTCCAGCTGTTGTTGTCGTTGGCTCCGTCGGTGCCTCCCCAGCCGTTTTTTTCATTGTGTTTGACATTGTAGGAATACAGGTCCCAGAGGGTGAAGCCGTCGTGGCAGGTGATGAAGTTGACGGAGGCGTTCTTCCGCTCCCCGGACTGGTAGATATCCCGGGAGCCCACGATGCGCAGGGCGGCGGCCTGGGCGCAGCCCGCGTCCCCCTTGAGATAGCGGCGCATGTCGTCCCGGTAGCGGCCGTTCCACTCCGCCCAGCGGTTCCAGGCGGGGAAACTGCCCACCTGGTACAGCCCGCCGGCGTCCCAGGCCTCGGCGATGAGCTTCACGTCCCCCAGGATGGGGTCGAAGGCCATGGCCTGGAGGAGGGGGGGCTTGTTCATGGGGGACCCGTCCTCGTTCCGGCCCAGGATGGAGGCCAGGTCGAAGCGGAAGCCGCTGATGTGATATGTGGTGACCCAGTAGCGGAGGCAGTCAATGATCATCTGGTGGACAATGGGGTGGTTGCAGTTCAGGGTATTTCCGCAGCCGCTAAAATTATAATACTGCCCGCCGGGGGTGAGTAAGTAATAGATGTTGTTGTCAAAGCCCTTGAAGGAAAAGAACGGTCCGTCCTCATTGCCCTCCGCCGTGTGGTTGAAGACCACGTCCAGATATACCTCAATGCCGTTTTCGTTGCAGTCCTGAATCAGGCGCTTGAGCTCGTTGCCCTCTCGGTTGTACTCTATGCCGGAGGCGTAGCTGGTGTTGGGAGCGAAGAAGCTGACGGTGTTGTAACCCCAGTAGTTGTAGAGCTGCTCCCCGTCCACCTGCCGGGCGTCCTGCATCTCGTCGAACTCGAAGATGGGCATCAGCTCTACGGCGTTGACGCCCAGCTCTTTTAGATAGGGAATCTTCTCCCGCAGGCCCTCAAAGGTCCCCGGCGCGGCCACGGCGGAGGAGTCATGAATGGTAAAGCCCCGGACATGAAGCTCGTAAATCACCAGGTCCTCCATGGGAATCAGAGGCCGGGTCATGTTGCCCCAGTCGAAGTCGTCCTTGACCACCCGGGCCTTGTAATGCTGGTCCATGGCGGGCTTAACCCCCCACTGGCTCTGGCCCGTCACCGCCCGGGCGTAGGGGTCCAGCAGGTATTTCGTCTTATCGAAAATAATGCCCCTGGCGGGGTCTCGGGGACCGTCTACCCGGAAGGCATACTCGAACTCCTCGATGTTCAGCTTGAACACGATCATGGAGTACACATTTCCGATGCGGTAACGCTCCGGGAAGGGGAGAACGGCGTAAGGCTCCGTCTCCTCCCGCCGGAAGAGCAGAAGCTCAATGGCGGTGGCCCCGTGGGAGTGAACCGTGAAGTTTACGCCGCCGGGGATGGCGGTGGCTCCGTTGATCTCGTAAAAGCCCGGGCGCACGTCGAAGCCGTTGACATGGTCCATGGGGACCAGGTGAATGGTGCGGGGCAGGGCCACCGCAGGGGCGGACTCCTCGGAAAGCGCTGTCTGGGCCGTGATGTTGTCCTGTGTTTTCACCGGAAACTCCTTCCTCGCCGGTCCGGCGACTGTAGAATACGGCTACATTATACAACGTTCCCTCAGATTTGTCATAACTTTTTTCCCTTTTTGTGAGATTCCACAAAGTCTTTGTGGGAAAGTACCATTTATATATAGCCAGCGCAGTTGAAAAGAATCCTATGGGATTCTTTTCAACGAACCGCCGCTAAGGCGGCGGTTCGAGCCCCAAAGCGGCTGCCTGCGCATGGCTTCATAGGAAACGAAAATGCGCTCCGCGCATCGGCGGACCCATGGTCCGACGGTTGAAAAGGTGTGGTGACTCCTTTTCAACTGCGTTGACTATATATATAATAAAATCGGAAAATTTTTTGGAGAAACGAAAAAATTCCCGCCGCCCAGTCGTGTTGTCAGCAGAAGGGAGTGAGAAACATGGTTCCATTTGGTACCGATGAAACCATCCGCCGGATCGTCTCGGCCTACAGCGGCATGCTGCTGCGGCTGGCCTGTACCCGCCTGGACTCTACCGCCGACGCGGAGGACGCCGTACAGGAGGCGTTTCTGCGCCTGCTCACCGCACGGCCCGTCTTCCGGGACCCGGAGCACGAGAAGGCCTGGCTGATCCGCACCACCCTTCAGCGCGCAAGCGACATCCGCCGCAGGGCGGAGCAGCGGAACATCCCCCTGGAGGACATCACGGAGCCCATGGCCCCGGAGAGCCCCGGAGAAGAGCTCCGCTCCGCCGTCCAGGCCCTTCCGGAAAAGTACGGGGCCGTCATTCACCTCCATTATTACGAGGGATATTCCATCAAAGAAATCGCCAAACTGCTGGGCCTGCCCGCCGCCACGGTGGGCACCCGCCTGGCCCGTGGCCGGGAGCGGCTGCGGCAGATGCTAAAGGAGGACGTTGTATGAACCGGGAAGATTACCGCAACGCTTTCGACGAACTCTCCTTTTCCGCGGATTTTGAGGCGCGGACGGCGGACCTGCTGCGAAATCGCGCCCGCGAATTGGAAAAGGAGCGTACCAACATGACTATCCGTAAAACCAAAAAGATCGCGGTGCTCATCGCCGCCTGCATCGCCCTGCTGGCGGTGTCCGTCTCTGCCGCTATGCTGTGGCTGTCCCCCGCCCAGGTGGCGGAGGAGTACGACCAACCCCTGCTGGCCGAGGCGTTCAAGGGTCCTGGCGCCATTTCCATTAACGAGACTGTGGAGAGCGGGGACTTCTCCATCACCCTGCTGGGCCTGGTCTCCGGGAGAGATCTGGATGTGCTGAACCCGGACCTGGAGATGGACCACACCTATTCCGTCCTGGCCCTCCGCCGCTTGGACGGGACGCCGCTGGAGAATGAGACCTTCGACTTCGGCTCCTACACCATGACCCCGCTGGTGGCGGGCTGTTCTCCCGTGGCGGTGAACAACTGGACTCTGGACGCCTTTGCGCAGGGCTTTGCCAAGGACGGCGTATATTACTACCTGCTGGACACGGCCAGTATCGAGATGTTCGCGGACCGGACGGTCTACATGGCCTTCTACGAGGGCTTCGCGCCCAATAACAACATTTTCACCGTGGCGGGCGACGGCTCCATCTCTTTCGCGGCGGACTTCACCGGAGTCCACGCCCTGTTCACCCTGCCCCTGGACCCCGCTAAGGCGGACCGGGCGGCGGCGGACGCCTTCGTGGCTTCCACCGGCATGGACGGCTGGACCAACGAGCGGTCGGAACCGGAGGGAGAATGGGACGTTGAGCGCCATGAGACGGAGGACAGCGAGGAAATTTTCCTCCGGCCCAGGGCGAAGGACGGCGGGGAAGAGGAGATTCCCAGCCCGGAGACCAGCGGCGGCGAACCCGAAGCCGGTCAAGAGGGAAACGGCCAGGCCGGATCGGATGAGCCTGGAGGCTTCCAAGCAGATACCGGAAACGGCAAAGTCATCCTGAACGGCCTGAAACCCGCAGAGGACATCACCGTGATCGAAAACGACTTTACCACCACCGGAGACAGCGGCGGCGTTGTCTCCGAGTGAGCGGACAAAAGACCGGCGGAGATTTTCTCCGCCGGTCTTTTTTACTTGGCGGACCAGCCGTCGTGGTCCGTGTGGAGCAGGTGATGGGACCGCTCCCCCAGGGGCTTTTTGAGATAAGTCCGGTAGAGGGCCTGGACGTCCGGGTTTTCGTGGGAGAAGCGAATCTCCGAGCCCGCGTCCAGCTTCCACAGCTTGTCGCCCCGCACTCCGGCGTACTCCGCGCCGCCGTGGATGGGCTGGCCGCCGCCTCCGGCGCAGCCGCCGGGGCAGGCCATGACCTCCACAAAATCGTAGTCCACGGTCCCCTCGTCGATGGCCTCCATCAGCCGCCGGGTGTTCCCCAGGCCGCTGACCACCGCCACCCGGATGTCCCCCGCGCCGGGAATGTTGAACGTGGCTTCCTTCCAGGGCTTCTCTCCCCGGACGGCCCTGAAGGCGTCGGCATCGGGGTTCTTCCCGGTGACCAGATAGTACGCGCTCCGCAGGGCCGCGTCCATAACGCCGCCGGTGGCCCCGAAGATCACCGCCGCGCCGGTGCCGGTGCCCAGGGGACTGTCAAACTCCGCCTCCTCCAGGTCCGCCGGAACGATGCAATCACTGCGGAACAGGCGGCACATCTCCCGGGTGGTCAGCACCACGTCCACGTCCGGATTGCCGCAGGCGTCCTTCATGGTGGGCAGCTCGCTCTCCGCCTTCTTGGCGGAGCAGGGCATGATGGACGCCACAAAAATCTTGTGAGGGTCCAAACCCATCTTCTCGGCGAAATAGCTCTTGGCCACCGCGCCGAACATCTGCTGGGGGGACTTCGCCGTGGACAGGTGGTCCGTATAGGCCGGGTACTGGGTTTTCAGGAAGCGCACCCAACCGGGACAGCAGGAGGTAAACATGGGCCAGCGGTACTTCCCCCGGTGGGTGAAGCGGTCGATGAACTCGCTTCCCTCCTCCATAATGGTCAGGTCCGCAGCGAAGTTGGTGTCAAACACGTAGTCAAAGCCAATGCGTTTCAGCGCCGCCACCATGCGGCCTGCGGCGGCCTGCTTCGCCGGGAGGTGGAACGCCTCCGCCCAGGCCACCCGCACCGCCGGGGCCACCTGGATAATCGTGGTAATCTCAGGGTCCGCCAGGGCCCGGAGGACTTTCGTGGTGTCGTCCCGCACCGTCAGGGCTCCGGTGGGGCAGTGGGTGACGCACTGGCCGCAGAAGACGCAATCCGTATTCTTCAAATAGCGGTTGTAGCTCACGTCCACGGTGGTCCGGGAGCCGGTGCCCGCCACGTCCCAGATGTTCATGCCTTGGATTTTGTCGCAGACCTGGACACAGCGCATGCACTTGATGCACTTGCTGGCCTCCCGGACAATGGGGACGCTCAGGTCCACCTGAGCCCGCTCCGGCTGGACCGGGTAGGGCTGGTAGTGGATGTTCAGGTCATGGGAGAGCTTCTGGAGCTCGCAGTAACCGCTCCGCACGCAGACGGTGCAGTTGGAATTGTGCTGGGAGAGAATCAGCCGGAGGTTTGTCTTCCGGGCGTCCCGCACTCTCGGGGAATTGGTGAGGATGACCATGCCCTCCAGAATTTCCGTATTGCAGGCGGGGACCAGACGCTCCGTGCCCTCCACCTCCACCACGCACATGCGGCAGGCGGCGATTTCGTTCAGGTCTTTTAAATAGCACAGGTGGGGAATGGGGATGCCCGCTTTTTCCGCCGCGTTCAGGATGGTGGTCCCCTTGGGGGCGGACAGCTCCCGGCCGTTGATTGTAAAGTTTACCATTTCTCCACACGTCCTCCCTTGAAGATTCCATAGCCGAAGTGGTCGCACCGCAGGCACCGGGAGGATTCCTGCCCGGCCTCCTGGTCCGTCATGCCGCACTCGATGCACTGGAAATCGCCCTTGCGCTCACAGGCGTCCCGCTCGGTGGCGTTGACCCGGCCCCGGGGCCGGAGGTCCGTACACCGGGGCGTAGGGACCTTGACCTCGGACTCGATCTCGTGGTTGAAGCCCAGGTACTCGTCGATGTTGGCGGCGGCGGCCTTTCCGGCGGCAATGGCCCGGATCACCGTAGCCGGGCCGGTGACGCAGTCGCCCCCAGCAAACACGCCCACCATGTCCGGCAGCTGGGTGCTGGAGTCCGCCAGCAGAGCCCCGCCCCGCTGAATTTTAATGCCCGTCTGCTCCAGGCCCCGGGTCTCGATGCCCTGGCCGATGGCGACGATGATGGTATTCGCCGGGATCCGCAGAGGCTCCACATCGGCAGTGTTTGGCCGGGGGCGGCCCGCCTTGTCCATTTCGCCGATGATCTGAGGCTGGGTCCAGAGGGCGGCCACATGGCCGTTCTCGTCCGCCTCAATGCGCAGAGGAGCCTGGAGGGTCAGTACCTCCGCGCCCTCGGCCACGGAGCCCTCCACCTCTTCCATTTGGGCGGTCATGTCCTCCTGGCGGCGGCGGTAGACGCAGGTCACCTTCTCCGCCCCCAGGCGGATGGCGGAGCGGGTCACGTCCATGGCCACGTTGCCCCCGCCAATCACCACCACGTTCTGCCCCGTGAAGTCCGGCATCTCGTTGTCCCCGATGTGGCGCAGCAGCTCCACGGCGGAGACGACCCCCAAGCTATCCTCTCCGGGAATGCCCGTCTTCTTGTCCGTGTGGGCCCCGATGGAGAGATAGAGGCAGTCGTACTCCTGCTTCAATTCGTCGAAGGAAACATCGGTGCCCACGTTGACCCCGGTATGTACCTCAATGCCCAGGGACAGGATGGAGGCGATTTCCGCGTCCAGCTTCTCCCGGGGGAAGCGGTAGCTGGGAATGCCGTAGCGCATCATGCCGCCCAGCTGCTTCTGCTTTTCGTAAACCGTGACCTTGTGCCCCATGAGGGCCAGGTAGTAGGCCGCCGACAATCCGCCGGGGCCGCCGCCCACGATGGCGACGGATTTCCCCGTGGCTTTGGCGGGCTTGGGCTGCGGCACGTCTCCGGCGTGGTCCACGGCGTAGCGCTTGAGCCCCCGGATATTCAGGGCGTCGTCCACCATGTTCCTCCGGCAGCGGGCCTCGCAGGGGTGCTCGCAGATGTAGGCGCAGGCCGTGGGGAAGGGATTGTCCTTGCGGATGAGGCGGACGGCATCGCCGCAGCGTCCCTCGCTGATGAGGGCGATATAGCCCGGGATGTCCACCCCGGCGGGGCATAGGGCCACACAGGGCACAGGGTTCTTGAGGCTTCCCAGGCAGCGGTGGTGGAGGATATGCTCCTCGTAGTCGTCCCGGAAGCCCTTCAGACCCATGAGCACCAGCTGGGCCGCGTCAATACCGATGGCGCAGTCCGCCGTGTCCACGATGACCTGGGCGGTTTTCTCAATCCGCCGGAGGATGCTCAGATCGGGCTCCCCGTCCAGCACCTCCCGGATCATGTTGGAGAGCTGGGTCAGCCCGATGCGGCAGGGCACGCATTTGCCGCAGGTCTGGGCCCGGCAGAGGTCCAGGAAATTCAGGGCCATGTCCACCGGGCACAGCCCCGGCGGGCTGGCCGCGATGCGCCGCTCCATATTCCGATAGAGCTGTTCCACCACCGCCTGGGCCTCGCCGGGGGTCTTTACTTCCAGTCTGCTCATGCTGTCACTTCTTTCCTGAAAATTTTTTTGGTTTCCTTAATATTATTATGGCCCCGATTCTCCAAGATGTCAAGAAAAGTTAGATTTTAGTCAATCTTTTTGTAGAACTCCGCTAAGAACCTGTTTTCACAACCGCTGCATACCGTCTGGACGGTTTTTCCTATCCGGCTTTCCCCGGTTATGAATCCAAGTTCTAAATTTGAACGATTCCTAAATTTTTGTCATATTTACCCCCTTTTTTACCATCCCGCCTTTACAAAAGAGGCTCCGTTCTTTATAATAAATGTCTGCCAAATCCGCCTTGACGCGGTCTGGCTTTGACTATGGATAAAAAGGCGGCATCGCCGTCCTTGGAGGTTCTATGAAACAGTTTGTCAAGCGTCTGACAGCCCTGCTGCTGTCCGCGGCGCTCTGCGCCGTCCCGCTGTCCGGCTGCGCCCAGGACGGCGCGGGCATGGCCCTGTCCGTTTGCGTTGGAAACGCGCCGGAGTCCCTGGATCCCATCTACGCCGAGGATACCTCCGGGCAGACGGTTCTGGCGCACCTTTATGAAAATCTGATGCGGGTGACGGCGGACAGCACGGGGAAAACCAGCGTCATCCCTGGCATAGCCAAAAGCGTCGACCAGGAGGAGGAGACCAAGGAGGGCGCCATTTCCGTCACCTACACCTTCCGTCTCCGCAGCGCCCGCTGGTCTGACGGACAGCCCGTCACCGCCGGGGACTTCGTCTACGCCTGGCAGCGCTTGGCCGATCCCGCCAGAGGCTCCCGATACGCGGACCTTCTGTCCGTGGTCAGCGGCTATCGGGAGGCCCGGGCCTCCGGTGACATGAGCCTGCTCAAGGTGACGGCAAAGAACGACAACACCTTGGTGGTGGTGCTGAACGGGCACTACGACTGGTTTATAAAGGAGGTCTGCACTTCCCCCGCCACCATGCCTCTGCGGGAGGACGTGGTCCAACGGCTGAAGACCGCCTCCGGCAGCCAATCCTGGTGGGAGGGGGACCCCACCCAGCTGGTGACCAACGGTCCCTATACCGTCGCCGCGCTGGAGGAAAACCGCCTCCTCCAGCTGGAGGCCAACGACCGCTATTACGCCGCCCAGCCCGGCCCCCAGAGCATCGCCTTCCACTTCGCCGGTTCGGCGGAGGAAGCTTGGTCCCTCTATGAGAGCAAGACCGTAGACGCCGTGTGGCCCCTTCCGGACGCCCGGCTGACGGAGCTGGCGGCGGACCCGGAATGGAGTCCCCTGCCGGAGCTTTCCACCTACGCCGCGCTGTTCAACTGCGCTTCGGATCTATTCAGCGACCCCGCCCTGCGGGAGGCTTTGACCCTGGCCATTGACCGCGCTGCCCTGGCTCAGGCGGCGGGGGCGGCGGCTCTGCCGGCGGAAGGCGTGGTCCCCCCCGGCGTACCGGAGAACGAAGAGGAGGACTTCCGGTCCCTGGGTTCCGGCCTGCTGGACAATGCCCCGGAAACCTACGAGGACCGCTGCCGCCAGGCCCGGGCCCTGCTGGAGGAGGCTGGGTACAACAGCGGCGCGGACCTTGGGGAGCAGAAATTCCTGTACCTGAAAAACGATGTGAACGACGCCGTGGCTCAGCTTCTCTGCCAGCAGTGGCAGGAGGTTCTGGGCATTCAAGTGACACCCAGCGGCCTGACGGAGCGAAACCTGATGGCCGCCTTGCGCAGCGGGGAATACACCCTGGCGGGCCGGACCCTTACCGCCTCCGCCAACGACGCGGAGTGCTTCCTGATGTCCTGGACCACCGAGAGCCGGGAAAACCTGGTCTACTACGAGAACTCCGCCTATGACACGCTGATGAAAATCGTGGCCGGAGCTGCCGACGGCACTGCCCGGATGGGCTGCCTCCACGACGCCGAGGCCCTGTTGCTGATGAACTTCGCCTTTGCCCCGCTCTATACTAAGGGCACCGACTGGGAACTGCGGGAGACCCTCACCGGAGCCTTCCGGGACCCGAGAGGCTGGTTCAGCTTCGCGAATGTGGTGGCCAGAACCCCCTGAACACCCTGAGCACACATAGAAACGCCCCGCCGGAAGGAGAGGTAACGTAAGAACGTAAGGAAGTTACTTTTCCCTTACTATTTGTAGACAGCCGAAAGTGATTGAATTGCGGGGATATTCAACATATCAGAGGAAAGCATCATAGAAAAGTCTATATCTGAACAAATGGGCGGAGTTTATCGCCAAGAGGGAGACGATTTCCTCCCGAACCTCTGCAGATAAATAAGCGGCGGCCATTTCTTGCTCTGGCTTAAAACCGCACGAATCCAAAATGATGTCGTTGAGAAGAGAAACCAATCCCCTTTCCTTTAGCAGGCTATAAAAATTCCGGTTTGCCTCAAAATGAGAAAATACAATCCGCGCGATTTCTCTCACGGGGAGATCGCCGCTAACCGAACCGATGGAGATGTGGCAATTAAAGATGTAACTATCCGGGCGGACGCTCGCGGCAACGGTTTTCTTACTCAAGGAAGCGGCAATATTGTCTTTGACAACACGAGAATATATATCGACTCGCAGGGTACAAACGCCCCTGTTATTTTCGCGCAGACCGGAAATGTTACCATTAAGAACAGCGTTGTAGAAGTGACATGCGAAAAACATCCAACACTCGAAGGAAGCCACGCGATTTGCCTAATATTATGCAGGAAACACGATGACGCTCTCACAGTCTGAAATTGCGGCTGAAAGGACCACCGCCGCAGTTCGTTTTAACACCAGGTTGACCTTGGAGGGAATTGCGATTTTAGAGCCATCCTGCGGAAAAGTCGGCTCCAGTGCTATTATTAACGACGATGGTTCTAACGCGCTTTCCGTAAAGTTCGGCGCAGTAATCCTGAACGTTCCAACAATCCTCTTACCTGCACCTACAGCGATACCGATACGCTCAAGGTAACGTTGCCCCCCCTGTCACTGTGGAGAGATCGGAACACGGCAAAATGACCTTCAACAAAACCAATGCCGGCAGCGGCAGCATCGTTACCCTGACTGTGGCTCCGGACAGCGGCTATGTGCTGGATACGCAGACTGTCACGGACAGCCAGGGGAATGAGATCAGGCTGGCCGCCCAGAGCGGCGGAAAGTACACCTTCACGATGTCCGGGAGGGCCGTGACGGTCAAGGCCACCTTCACGTCCCTCCCGGACGATACGGAGAAGCCCTGTGATGGGCGGCAGAAAACGATGTGGTCAATGGCTACGGAGATGGACGGCTTGACCCAACAGGATTGGTTACTCGTGCGCAGGCAGTACAGATGTTGAAAAATCTCCAGAAAAATAAAACCTGATTGGAAAAAATGAAATGCAAACCACCTGCCAAAATTTGAGCGGGCGGTTTGTGCTTTGAAATTTACCCTTGACAAAAGTTGTCTTGAGAACATGGTTTTGGGTCGCTTATTGAGGGAGCAGCTGGTACTTTTGACCGCTGGTATAAGGACGAGAAAGCGGCTCTGACGAAATGAGCGGTGGAACTTTGGTAGGAGATTGATACCGCTGCGGAGCGTGAGGTGGATATGAAGCGGTTTATTGCTCTGGTGCACCGCTATTTGAAGATCAGCGAACGGACCTATGGGAATGACCATGAGTTTATCGGCCGCATGTTAGTCCATAAGCTGGGCAGCGGAATTGCAAAAGGGGATTGTCAAGGCGTGGAAAATAGTATATAATTTCCTGCGGACAACAAGCTGGTCCTGCAGGGGGGAAGTGGTCACGCTGGACGGCACCAGAACACGAATCATTTTCGCGGCGATGAAGGCTGTGCGTCAGTACGGTTTAGAAGGCGTGCGGATTCAGAACGTCAGCGAGCTGGCGGAAATCTCTCCAGGGGCGATTTACCGCCACTTCGATGGAAAAGAGCAACTGCTGGCGGAGTGCTTCACCTATGTAGATAAGCAGGCGGCGGTGATTTTTGAGGGTCTGCAGTTTGACCCACAGGCCATGCTGGCCGACCCCATGAGGGCGGTGAAGGGGCTGTGGATGCCCTACTTCCGCTTTTGGACCGCCCGCCCGGACGAGACGGTTTTTTATCACCGCTTCCGGGACAGCGCTTTCTTTCCGAGATACGACAAGAACCGGGACGTGACCTACTTTCGGACGTTTATTGGAATGGTCAGCGCGTTCAAGCAGGCATTTCCCAGCTTGGACCGGATCAATCAGGACCTTCTGTGGCTTCATGTGCTCACCTCCACTGTGATGTACGCGAAATATGTGGTGGAGGGGGTGCTCCCTAACAGCAGGGAGACGGAGGAAACGGTATTCCAGCTGTTGGCCACCGGCTTGAGCGGCTACCTGAAGCCGGTGGGCCCGCATGAGAGGTCGGGAACCGAAAACGCGCCGCTGTGAGGCGGTTCGTTTTTCACAGCTGAATAAATAAATGTTTATTTACTTGCGTGTTGTGAGACCAGGGAAAACAAGGAGTGCGGGACTATGGAAATGGAAAAAATCTTGATTGTGGACGACAGCGCTGTCCAAGCCGCCCAGCTCAAGGCTATTCTGGAGGACGAGTACGATGTGACAGCTGTCCAGACGGCGGAGGACGGCCTGTGCCGTGTGAGGAGCGAGAGCTACTCTCTGGTTCTGCTGGATGTGGTGATGCCGGGAATGGACGGGTTCACCCTGCTGAAAAAGCTCCAGGAGGAGATCATCACCCAGAGTATCCCGGTCATCCTGATCACCAGCCTTTCGGATGTGGAAGATGAACGCCGGGGATTGATTTTAGGGGCTGTGGACTACATTACGAAGCCCTTTAACGCCGTGATTGTAAAGGCGAGGGTCCACAACCATATCAAGCTGTACGGATACCGCCGGCAGGCGGAGCGGCAGTCCATGACTGACCGGCTGACCGGCATTGCCAACCGGCGTCAGTATGAGCGGCGCAGTATAGCGAAGTGGCAGGAGGCCGTCCGGCTTCAGGTCCCGTTTTCCATCTGCATGTTTGACATTGACCATTTTAAACGGTTTAACGATACCTTTGGCCATCCCGCCGGGGACCAGGTGATTTCCGCCGTGGCAAAGACAGCAGCCCGCTACCTGCACCGTCATACGGATTTTGTGGCCCGCTATGGCGGCGAGGAGTTTGTGGCGCTTTCCCTAGGGAATTCCTCAGAAAAGGTGTTTGCGCATCTGAAAAAGGTCCGGCAGGCGGTGGAGGACCTCCACATCCCTCACGATCCCTCTGTGGCGGAATGGGTGACGGTCAGCATTGGCGGCGTCACCGTCGTTCCCCCGGTGGACGGTTCCTATGCCTTTTACTTAAATGTCGCGGATACTATGCTGTATGACGCGAAGAAGCATGGCCGGAATCGGGTTGTCTGGGCGGACGAGCAGATGCGGCAGCTGTTGGAAAAGTGACGCTCCACCTGATCGGGGGAGCGGGAAGGGATTTCTAAGCGGCTGCCCATCACGTTCAGACGAACGCAAGGACGGAAAGCCAACAGGGGTGTGTCTGTTACAGGGTTCTGGCGATTGCCGTCATGTCCAGATACATATTACCCGGCGTGCTGGAAGCGGAGGCATCCAGACAATAGTGGACCTGCTCTCCCTGTGTCCGGGTGCGCAGCCACAGCGCCTTGTCACACCAGCGGGCTTTTGCCAAGGGGTGACCCGCCGGCAGGCATTGGCTGTTTTATCTTCCATATTTCTTATCATAAATGTAGTTGGTATACAAAAATCCTACAGTATGCTCCATGTCGGGCAGTCTCCTAATCTTTTTTAAATGTTGGAAGTCTTGCACTGATAGTGCGTATCGTAATTTATTTGCTTTTCTACTCGGTTCAATAGAAATCCGGAAATGTCAATAGTAAATGCGAAAAAAATATAAAAATTTTTTGAGCGTGTCAGATCAGGGCGGCGACGCACTCCCTGAACAACATTTCAGACGTTTTCCACCCCAATATTTTACGCGGATAATTGTTCATCCAGCTTTCAGCCCGCGCAACCTCCGCGTCGGTCACATTGCCGAAATCAGTTCCTTTCGGAAATGGTCGCCGAATCATTTTATTTTGACATTCGTTTGACCCGCGTTCATAGGACGAATACGGGTGGCAGAAATAAACCTTTGTCCGCTTCAATGTCTTTCGTATGGCGGACCTCTCCAGCCGGTCCACGTCGGAAAACTCCCCGCCATTGTCAACGGTGATCGTCCTGAAAATTTTTCTGAACAGGACCGGCCCGCATTTCCGTTCGATACGGTCCAGCGCCTTTATAACGCTTTCCGCCGTCCTGTCTTTTATCCGCACCATAATTTCTTCACGGGTCAACCGCTCTGTTAAGACGAACAGGGCCTTTGACCCGTCCTTTTTGCTGTAAACCGTGTCCCCCTCCCAATGTCCGAACGTTTCGCGCGCGTCAACCTCCGCCGGGCGCTTTTCGATACTCTCCCCCCGCGGCGGTCGCTTCATTGTTTTAACTTTTTTGTACTTCCGTTTCTTTTTCGGCTTTTCCGGCAAGTCTGCGTTTGTCAGGGAGCGGAAAACGCCCTTTGTTATGTAGCTGTAAAACGTGCTTACGCAAATAGACGTTGAAAACTTCTTTCCGGCCAGCTTGATCGACGCAAGGGCGGCGGCGGGTGAATACCCGTCGTCGATCACTTTCTTTTCCAAATAGTCCGCAAGTTGAAGATCGTTTCCGATCTTCAATCCCGCGCCTTTCTTTTCCAAGTTCCGCCGATACTTCCGGTGTGCTTCATCCGGGTTATACCGTTCTTCTTCCGTCCAGTCCGAATTTCTGTGAACCATTCGGGCGCGCTTGATCTCCCGGTAAATCGTGCTTACGTGAACATGAAGTTTATCCGCTATTTCCTGCGGCTTCTTCCCAGGGCGTTCTGGTGGACGCCGAGTAAAATCCCCAGATGATGCTGTATGCCCTGGGCGCGCTCCGGCTATTCGATTCCATCTACGACATCACCGAGGTGAGTATGAGCATCTACCAGCCCCGCCGGGAGAATGTGTCCACCTGGACGATCTCGGTGGACGAGCTGAACGCCTGGGCGGAGAACACCCTCAAGCCCAAGGCGGAGCTGGCTCACAAAGGCGAGGGGGACTACCTCCCCGGCCCCTGGTGCCAGTTCTGCAAAGCGGCGGTAAAGTGCCGCGCCCGCGCCGAGGAGAAGCTCCAGCTTGCCCGGTTCGAGTTCGCTCCGCCGCCTCTCCTCTCGGATGAGGAGATTGAGGACATCCTCACCAAACTGGATGACCTCACTAAATGGGCCAGTGAAATACAAGCCTACGCCCAGGACGCCGCTGTCAACCACGGGAAGGTGTGGCGGGGCTTCAAGCTGGTGGCCACCCGTACCAACCGCCGCTATACGGATGAGGAGGCGGTAATCCAGGCCGCGAAGGACGCTGGGTACACTGACATCTTCAAGAAATCCCTCATCCCCATCACTGAGATGGAGAAGTTCATGTCCAAGAATGATGTTTTTATCCCGTCAGACGAATTGCCCAAAGTATATCATCTGCTCAGACGAAGAAAATATTATTGGTCATGGTATAAAGATAATAATATTTCAAAAAGAATGATAATTGACTATTTAAATAGAAACGGATTTCAGGACAACATAAAAAGCAAGCTAAATCGGAAATATCCAGATTGCGAAGGCCGGGAATGATCCGCTTGATGCCGTTATTCATGCAGTTGGTGTAAGCTGCCCTCTCAACGTCGTCAAGCGGGATCTGGTCAAGGGATTTCTGCTTTTCCTTCCCGGCAAAAAACTCATCCCCAGCGCTTCGCATTCCTTCCGCCTCGATGCTCTGCTTACCCATAGAGAACTTCATTCGGTATTTATATACCGGGTAAAGTCAATGCACCCTTCTTCCGCACAACGGTCAAGAACCTCCTGATATCCGCCGCCGTCCGGAAACGCTCTTTTAAATTCTCTCTGCCCCTCCAGACAAGCGCCCAGCTTTTGGAGATAGTCCAGAGTAATTCTAAATGTTCCTTTCATAAGTCCTCCCTCATGCCGGGTCTAGAGCTGCCCGCATAGCCTTTCCCCGGGCATCTTTCAAGCTGCCTTTGTGGTTGACGCATATTCTACGGCCACTGGGTGTCTGGACCTTCACAAGCCATAGACCTAATACAGGCCGATCTTCTAAAATGATGTACTCATTAGTGAATCTCTCCCTTCGATTGTTGATTTCAAGGCTATCTCACGCCCCGTCCTGCCCGCCGCCGCCCAGCAGTTCATCCACCGTGCAGCCGTACAGCTTGGCCAGCTCCGGCAGCCGCTTGGAGGGGGGGAGATACGAGCCGTTCTCCCAATTGTAGACGTTCTGGAAGGTAACGCCGAGGGAAAGCGCCACGTCCTTCGCCGTGAGCCCGGCCCGCTTCCTTGCTTCTTTCAGCCCCATTTCTACCTCCTTATTAATAATAAGTTGCGCTTGACTTTGCGGCGGAAACCCTTTAATATAGGAAGTGCCAACAACCTACAATTTTTTTCAAAGCCCGCTGTTTAGGGGGCCTGGGTTTTTGTTGCCTCGTTCAAGCAAGTATTATTATATTCGCCAATCAGCGAAAAGTCAACGAACATTTCACCAGTTGGTGAATTTCGTCATATCGCACAAAGAAAGCCCCCGCCGTTTGGCGGGGATGGGGGGAGAATATATCTGTAAATGGTAACGTACGATACTTCGCTTGTGGATGGTCAAATAGATGCCCTTTGCAAGTCACTCTTTGATATGGAAATTGACTATCAGGCCATAAACGATAGCATTTTAAACTTATGTAAGGCCCTTTCGAGTTCGATGGTCAAAATTCTGACAGAAAATTATGTTGAATTGTTGACGGCTTCGCTTTTCGCTCTGATAGAGAGTGTAAGAGAACTGCCAATTGATGAATTACAGGAAGAATCTTATATCTCGGTCCCGGAAGAAAAACTGGAGCCTCTTCGGGAAATGGCGCAATTGGTTCCAGAGGAGAAACGAGAGGAGTTTCAAAAAATCATTGCTCCGGAAGAAGGTAAGAAGCCAAAAATCATTACTCTTGAAAATCTTTACAAGATTGCAATGCTTGTTTTGACAATCATAACACTTATAAGGCCAGTATCTATTGATGGGGAAACAAAGCAAATCATGCGGGAACAAAATGAAATTGGCCAAAGGCAAGTGGAAATCAACCTTGAACGAAATGAAATTGAGCGTCAAAAGGCGGCGTCACTTGATAAACTGGCAGAGGGCTTCATGGAGTTTGTTGAGTATGTCAAAGAAACCGGAATCTGCGTCTCTAAGCAAGTCGATACTATCCAACATGACATTGATACTATCCCGCATGACGCTGACAATTTCCCAAATAGTATTGATATGATCGACTAACTCCCAATATCTGACGGTTAAAATAAATATCGCGAAATATGCAATTGTATTTATGCATTTAAGCCATAGAACTTCATCTTTTAATTTTTCCAGTTCAGATTTCATTTAGGTTCCTTCCGTTTCTTTGTTTTTGGCTGTTTTGGGCAAAATTTCTTGTCTTACTTAGGTCTGTACCACTTATACAGCAGTATGACCATTGCTAAATTGAGCGCCGCTGCCGCCAAGCTACAAACCGTTGATATCAGTTGAAATATGCCTGTTCCTCCTCATAATGTGATAGGTTAGAAAAAAGGGGTTGTTCGCAACAATGCTGGCAAGCATACTTAAAGTAAATTCTGGGGAATGTCCTTTATGGCACGTTGATGTATCTATTTGCGGATGGTACAAGGAAATGGAGGAACATAAATGGGAATTTCTGCGTGCAGTGCCCGATTATCGAAAACTCCAAGTTGCCGCTCTGGAAACAGGAACAGCGTTATAAAGCCATGTTTTGTGAAGATGAATTTTCATGCCCTCTTTATACCTCGTTCCAGCACTCTATCACACGGATAAAATAGTCGAACAGGTCTTTACACATATCAGGGGAATTTTGCAGTTTGTGCTCCAGGACAAATTTAGCAAGCTGGCGGTTGATGTCCTCAAACTCTTTTTCGCCAAAATGGGCAAGCAACCGGTACTCTGGCCTCATAGTGTTGACCCTCCTCATAATTTAATAGGATTCTTTTCTGACGGGAGTTTCTTATGGATTCGAAATTAACAAAAGACGCCGAGTTTATGATTTTGAGCTTATACAAGGTATATCTGGAGCGGATACGGGACGGGAATCTCAAGCGAAAGGCCGTCGAATTTATGGATTTCAACTATCTTCAATCCGAGCTGTTCCCAACATGGCCTATGCCGGATATTGTCAGTACTGCTGCTGAATTAAATGGAACAGGATATATCAAGAAGTATCAGAATCATGGTGGAATTGTCCTTCTGCCCGCTGGAATTGCCTATTGCGAAAACGCCTACGGATTCTCCATATCCGAAGTGGTAGGCTCATTTTTAAAACTAAAAAGTCTCTTATTCCCTTCTTGATCTTCTTCCATATTTTCTTGGCCCTGGTTTCCTTTTGGAACTTAAACAGGGTCGGGCCGAACAGCTCCGGAAAAGTTTCAAACTCGACGGATTCTGCGTCAAAGGTAATGGTTACTTGGTCATAATCGTCTGGTCTGCATTTGATGTCAATGCCGGTGACGCAATTGACCCTTGTCCCGTTGATCTCTGTGTATTCCCCTATCTTTAAAATGTCGCCCATTCTGTGCCCTCCTCATAATTTGATAGGCTTATTATATTCGCCAATCGGCGAAAAGTAAAGAGGTGATTTTATTGGATATCTTTAAAGACAGGATACTCCCTTTGATTAACGCTTCTGGAAAGACAGATCGGTTCCTGGAAGAAGCGATAAGATTGCCACGAGGAATAATCTATAAGTGGAAAAATGGAAAAAACAAAAATTACAAGTTCTATATTGTAGAAATTGCTGCATATTTCCACGTTTCCACCGACTACCTCTTAGGCAATACAGATGATCCCAGTCCGCCGGGGGCAGAGGAAAAGCCCACCCCCGTTGCCGAGAGTGGGCTTTCCCCGCTGGATAAGCGGCTCAACGAGCTTCTTTCTGTCTCGTCTGACGAGACAAAGCGGTTGATGATTGATCTTCTGGAGAAGATGCAAAAGCGGTGAGGAACTTTTCCTTGTCTGATTCATTCAGCTTGGAGAACAATTCCCTAATTTTGGAATCATAATCCTGCATATGTCCACGGTCCTTTCCGTTTTGGCACCAAAACTAGTATTTGCGCGGCAGGATTATATAACAATCGCATTGGCGAAACAAGGGTTGTTTTGTCGAGAAATGAAAAAGTTTAGATTAAGCCGCCGGGAGGCGGCTACATAGAGGAAGAGGGAAATTATTATGCAAACTTTTCTGGCTATCCTAACGATATTGATTATTATAGGGCTTGTCGCTACATACTGGTATTTTCTAATTCCATTTGTCGTTATATTTGTAATATGGAAAATCTACGAGACGGTTTATTTCAATGGAGACAATTTTTTACAAATAAAAGAGCGAATTCAGACCTATATCAACGATTGCAACGAATTGAATCGCCATATTGAGAGTTTGAAATCAACCCGGTTGATTTCTCATAGACTTGATTCCGGCAAAGCTAACTATGAAAACGAAAGCAAGTGGAAAACCAGGAAATCAGAACTTTCCAAGCAAGAATATGCGCCAAATATTTATAACTGCTCTCGTACTGTTTGTGATGGCGCACGGAGGGACCCGTTTAAATACGTTTGCAAATATTTCGGGATTTCCACCGACGAACCGACGCTAGAAAAGTTTGAGGAAATTCTAAACAATTTTGAAGCAGCAGAAGAAGGAAAGGTTTCACTTCAAAGAGAGAAAGAAAATATTATTATTACTTCTGAAAAACAATCTAGAAAAAAGATGCAGAAAGTGGTAAAATAGA